>DASPNR010000027.1 GCA_035626395.1 Candidatus Limnocylindrales bacterium
AACGTCGCCGCCGGCGACGGCTGCACCGGCCAGTGCCGGCGCGAGCGCTGCGGCGACGGCACGGTCAACAACGCCGGCACCGAGGAGTGCGACGACGGCAACGCCGCTGCCGGCGACGGCTGCAGCGGCCAGTGCACGCGCGAGCGCTGCGGCGACGGCACGGTCAACAACGCCGGCACCGAGGAGTGCGACGACGGCAACGCCGCCGCCGGCGACGGCTGCACCGGCCAGTGCCGGCGCGAGCGCTGCGGCGACGGCGCGGTCAACAACGCCGGCACGGAGGAGTGCGACGACGGCAACGCCGCTGCCGGCGACGGCTGCAGCGCCGGCTGCAAACTCGAGCCAGCGCCGGCGACGCCGGCGCTGGAGCAGCCATCCGACTCGCCAGCCGCCGGCGAGCAGGCCAGTGCGCAAGCTACCGGACTGTCGGCTCCGGCCGCACCCGACGCGCCTGCCGCCGCAGGCGACGGCGCGCGAGAGAAGGAGCTCGCCCTGCTCGCCGCGCAGGCCGGCGGCGGTGCCCAGCAGCAGCCCGAGGCCCACGCACCGTCCCACGTGGACGTGCTCTACGGCTCAGCGCCGCGCGCGCAGCCTGCGCCCGCCGATTCGGGCAGCGATCCGTTCGCCGGCGCGCCCGCCGAGCTCTCCAGTGCGGCCAGCGAGCTGGCCCGCCTGCCGATTCCGAGCCAGCAGACCGCCGAAGCGAAGGCGGAAGCGGAGCGCCGCCGGCTGGTCTCGCAGACGGGCCCGCGCTGCGGCGATGGCCGCATCGACGCCGGCGAGGCGTGCGACGACGGCAACATCGTCGACGGCGATTGCTGCACGACCGCCTGCGCCCCCGCGCAGCCGCCGCCGCAGTGGCGCTGGAGCCCTCTCGGCACCGGCGTCGGATCGGCGCAAGGCGCGGCAGTGCAGCTTGGTGGTACGGCGGTGAGCGCGATGCTCGTCCATGACGGCGCGGCCATCGTCGGCGGCGACTTCACACAAGCCGGCGGCGTACCCGCTGCGCGTATCGCACGATGGAAAGACAACGCGTGGAGCGCCATCGGCGACGGCTTCGACAATCGGGTGCTGGCGCTCGCACTCGGAGGGAATGACCAGATCTACGCCGGCGGCGACTTCGTGCGCAGCGGCGGCACGATCCTGTCGCGCATCGCCCGCTTCGACGGCAAGAGCTGGCAACCGGTCGGCAACGGCCTGGACTCGACCGTCCGAGCGATCGCCGTTGCGCGCGACGCGATCATCGCCGGCGGCGACTTCAGCACCAGCGACGGACGCGCGATGGCGCACGTCGCGCGCTGGGACGGTACGGCATGGCAACCGATGGGCGAGGGGCTCAATGCTCCGGTGTGGACGCTGCTGTCGACCGAGCAGGAAGTCTTTGCCGGCGGGGATTTCCAGAGCAGCGGCGCGCGTGTGGTGCGAGGCGTGGCGCGGTGGGACGGCAGCGCCTGGCAGGAAGCCGGCGACGGGATCGGCGGCAGGGTGCGTGCGCTGGCCTGGAACGACGGGACGCTCTACGCCGGCGGCGAGTTCCTCACCTCCGGCAAGGGAACGTTTCTCGGCAACGTCGCACGCCTGACCGAAGAAGGCTGGTCGAGCGTCTCGGGCGGCACCGTCGGTCGCGTCGCCGCGCTGGCCTTCGGCGACTCCACCTTGTTCGTCGGCGGCGATTTCCTGACCGCCGGCGGCCTGCAGACCGCACGCATCGCGAGCTGGCGCGACAATGCATGGTCGGAGCTCGGCGGCGGCTTCAACTCCACCGTCAGCGCGCTGGCGCACGACGGGCAGTCGCTGTTCGCCGGCGGACGTTTCGTCGGCGTCGGCGGCACGCCCGCCTATCGGGTTGCACGCTGGCACTGGATGGATTGCACGCCGCCGCCACCGCCGCCTGCGCCCAAGCCTGCGAAGGTGACGCGGCCGGCGCCCGCCAAGCCAGCCGGGAAAGCGGCGAAGCCCGCCGAAACGAAGCCGGCGCAGAAGACGACGAAACCGGCAGCCAAAGCACCAGCCAAAGCCGCTCCCAAGCCTGCCGCCAAGCCCGCGGCCAAACCGACAACCACGCCGAAGCCCTCGACGAGGCCGGCGCGATGAAGCTGGCGATATTCGACGTCGATGGCACGCTCACGCTCGGCGACGGCCTGGGCACGCGCTGTTTCTTCGATGCGTTCCAGCGCGTCTTCGGTCCGTGCGAGATCGACTGTCGCCTCACCGCCTACCGGGAATCGACCGATGCGGGAATCGCTCTCGAGGCGCTCGCCAGCGTGCTCGGCGCGCCGGCCGGTCCCGCGCACGTCGAGCGTTTCAAGGACGTCTATCTGGCATCCCTCGCCGCCGAGATCGCACGAGCGCCGCAGGCGTATCGGCCGGTTCCGGGTGCGCAGAGGGTGCTGCCGCGTCTTGCGCAGGAGCATGGCTGGAGCGTCGCCATCGCCACGGGCAACTGGCGGCGCGCCGCGCTGCTCAAGCTGGCGACGGCAGGGGTGGAGACGGGCGGCGCCGTGGGCGCCTACTCCGAGGACGGACATACGCGCGTCGACGTTCTGACGGCCGCCATCGGCCGTGTTCAGGCCGGCGCGCGCGGCGACATTGAGCGCGTGGTGTATGTAGGCGATCAGCCCTGGGACAAGGCTGCGGCCGACGCCGCCGGCGTGGCGTTCGTCGGCATCGGCAGCCCGGAGCGCGCAGCGCGGCTGCAGACCTGCGGTGCGCGCGTGCTCGACGGTTACGAGCGATTCGACGACTTCGTTGCCGCGCTCGAGCAGTGCGCCGCGCCGGCGCGCGTGCCGGCGGCCGCTGCGCTCAGACCGGCGCCGGCGCAGGAGTCTTGAACGCGCGACCGATCTTCTTGCGACCCGAGTTGAGCTCGCGGAGATAGGCGATGCCTTCCTCGGCGATGGGATCGCCGATCATCTCCGTGCCTTCCCTCTTCAGCTCGTCCATGTCGACCCACATCGCATACATGGACTTGGTGCGGTCGGTGATGATGCCGGCGTTGAGGAGCGTCTTGATCAGCACGCGGAAGATGTTGGTGCCTTCGCGCAGCAGGCGCCGGCGGTCGTTGTCCGTGAACGCCTCCTGCACCGCGTCGCGCACCCACTTCCAGTCGAGACCGAACTGGCCGTAGATGACCTGTTTCTGCTCGGCGTTGACGAGGTTGAAGAAGATCTTCTGGAAGCAGTCGGCCGCCCACTGCTCGACCTTCTCGTGCTCCTCTTCGGTCAGCTTGGGCACGGTGCGGTCCGCCCAGATCTTGCCGAAGCG
The DNA here is from genome assembly GCA_035626395.1 of Candidatus Limnocylindrales bacterium. NCBI lineage: Bacteria > Bacillati > Chloroflexota > Candidatus Limnocylindria > Candidatus Limnocylindrales > Candidatus Limnocylindrales bacterium. Next base: position 3,265 of record DASPNR010000027.1, read on the forward strand.
ATGATGAAACGCCTCGTCGGTCATCACCAGCTGGACGAGGCGGCGCAGCAGCGGGTCGCGCGTCTTGACGTGCAGGGTCGCGAACGCGCCCATCGCCAGGCCTTCGATGAGCATCTGCATGCCGACCAGCTTCTTGTAGACCTCGGGCGCCAGCACCAGCTCGTTCATGAGCGACCCGAGCGTGACCCCGCAGGGATAGGGCGTGCCGAAGCGCCTGGTGATGTAGCGGCTGAACCCGGTGACGTGCCGCGCCTCTTCGCGCACCTGGTTGGCCGCGTACTCCTGCGCCCCCGGATCGCGCAGGATCTGGCAGAGGCTGGCCGACAGCGACAGCGCACCCTGCTCGCCGTGCAGGATGCTCGACAGGCTCCAGCGCGTGATCTCGTTGGCCAGCCGGGTCTTCTGACCCTCGTCGAGCCTGTCGGCCACCGCGCAGTTCAGCTCGATGGCGAAGTCGCGCGGCATGAGCGTGTCTTCGGAGAGGTCGAAGGGCTCGGCGTCGAAGTCGATGTAGACAGGGTCGGTCGGATCCCAGAAATGATCGTGCGTGGCGGAGATGATCTGGTCGAACGCATCGGTGCGGTCGCCGTAGCGCGGCACCTCGATCATCGAGTTGAAGTCGTCGCGATCGACGGTGTTGTAGATGGAGTCGTGGGTGATGTGGTCGGCCATGGTCACTCCTGTCGGTCCTCGCCGGCGTGGTCGTCGCTGCGGATGCCGTTCATCTGAAGGCGCACGATGGTGTGGAGGATCTGCTCGCGCGGCGCGCGTTTCGGGTCCTCGGTCCACCAGTCGATGAGCCTCGCGGTCATGCCGACCAGAGCCTGCGCCGTCGCGGCCGGGTCGAGGTCGGAGGGGAAGATTCCCTGCGTCATCTCACGCCGAAAGCGCGCTTCCAGCCCCGCAGCGAGATGCGTGAGCACGTCGGCTTCGATGGCGGCGGTCTCGGAGTCGTGGCTGAACAGGATGCGGACGAGGTCGCGATTGGTTTCGGCGAAGCCGACGATCACTTCAGCGCGTGCGCGCAGCGCATCGCGCTGCGTGGCGGCGTTGGACACGGCGGCGATGACGGCGGCGCGCAGATCCTCGATGGCCGTGAAAAGGATGTGCCGGTACACATCCGACTTGTCCTTGAAGTGCAGATAGAACGTTCCGGCGGCGACGCCGGCATCGCGTGCGATGTCGTGGGTGGTGACGCGGTGAAGGCCGCGCTGCGCGAAGAGGCGGGTGGCACTCTCGAGAAGGCGCTCCCGCGTGGCGAGGCGGCTGCGGGCTGGCGCCGAAGCGGCGGCCGATGTGACGTTCATGTCAGTGGCTGACGTTAACGTCAGTGCGCCGGCCGAGTCAATAGCGCTCATGCACCGGCGCACAAACTTTCTGGTCAGCCTTTGGAGCCGGGGTGGGGAAGATAGTAGGGTGACCCCGCTTCCCCCAAGACATGCCCTGGGGAACCTGCGGACGGAGACAGTTTTGGCCACGAAGCACGATCAGAACAGGGCCGAGAAGAGGGAGCGGCTGGTCAAGGCCGGCATCGAAGCCTTCACGGAAGCCGGTTACGACAACACGACGGTCAGCGACATCGTCCGGCGGGCGGGAATGACGCCCAGCACCTTCTACAACTACTACCGCGACAAGGACGCCCTTCGCGACGAGCTCCTGGAGACGGTCGCTTCGCAGATGGTCGCCGGTCTGGCCACCATCCGGCGCCGGGCGCAGGGGGTTGAAGAATACGTTCGCATGGCCTGCAGGGGCCTGTTCGCGGCCATGGTGCAGGACAAGACCAACGCGATGCTGCTCAAGCGCAACCTTCCGCTGCTGCGCTCCATGATCGACAGCAAGGCGCTTGCCCCGGTCTACACGGCCATCCGCAGGGATCTCGAGGGTGCGGCCTCCCAGGGGCTCGTCGAGGTGGCCGAGATCGACTACGCCACCGCGGCCATGCGTGCGGCCGCGCTGGAGATCGGCATCAGCCTGCTGACGCGGCCCAACGCCGACGTGGCCGGCGCCGTCGATTTTGCCGCACGGATGCTGAGCGCCGCGCTGCGCGCGCGCGACGCCGGCTCGGGTCCATCGGGCAGCTGAAGGGGCCTTCGGCCCCGAAAATCAGGCGGTTTCGGAGGGCGGCGGCTCGTTCAGCCGCAGCCAGTAGTGGGCCAGGGTCCGCACCGTTTCGGTGAACTCGGAGAAGTCCACCGGCTTTCGGATGTAGCTGTTGGCTCCCAGGCTGTAGCTCTCGATGACGTCGGCCGGCTCGTCCGACGACGACAGCACGATCACGGGTATGAGCTTGGTCAGGCGGTCGGCGCGCAGGCGGCGCAACACCTCGAGACCGTCGACCTTGGGGAGCTTTAGATCGAGCAGGATGAGGGCCGGCATTTCGCTGGCCTTGCGATCGGCGTGCGTACCCAACGCGAACAGGTAGTCCAGCGCCTCGAGGCCGTCGCGGGCCACCTCGACCCGGTGCGAAACGTCGCTCTTTTCGAGCGCTCGCCGCGTCAGGACCGCGTCGTCCGGGTTGTCTTCGACAAGGAGAATGATCCGCTCAGCCATCGTCAGTCACCTGCTCCGATCAAATACTGAAATAGAACGTGGCGCCTTTGCCCGGCACACCTTCGGCCCAGACTTCGCCGCCATGACGCCGCAGGATCATCTGAACGGTGGCCAGACCGATTCCCGAGCCCTCAAAGTCTTCCTGAGCGTGCAGCCGCTGGAAGGCTCCGAACAACTTTTCGACGTACACCATATCAAAGCCAACGCCATTGTCGCGAACGTAATAGGCCGTCCTGCCCTCGCCCGTGGTCAGGGAGCCGAACTCGATGCGAGCGGCTTCGGCGCGGGAAGTGAACTTCCACGCATTCCCGAGCAGGTTCTGCATCACGTTGAGCATGAGGACCGGGTCGCCCTTGGCCACCGGGACGGGGTCGATGACGACCTCGACGTGGCGGCCCGGGTCGTTGCGCCGCAGGTCGTCGCACACCTGACGCGCCAGGGCGCTGAGGTCCAGAGGCTCGCGGCGCAGCTCGGAGCGGCTGACGCGCGTCAACTTGAGCAGGTCGTCGATGAGATGCCCCATCCGCTGGCTGGCCGACCGCACCCGCTCCAGATACTCGAGCCCGCTGGCGTCGAGCTTGCTGCCGAACTCGTCCAGGACGAGCTGGCTGAACCCGTCGATGGTGCGAAGCGGCGTCCGCAGATCGTGCGAGACCGAGTACGCGAAGGACTCGAGCTCGTGGTTGGCCGCGCGCAACTCGGCCGTGCGGGCCGCCACGCGCTGCTCGAGCTCGGCATTGAGGCGCCGCACTTCGCTCTCGGCCGTCAGCCGTTCGGTGATGTCCTGCGCGAAGACGAGGATGCCCACCACGCGTCCCATCGAATCGTACTCGGGCAGCTTGTCGGTCCGGATCCAGATCGACTTGCGCGAGGGCAGGTCGAGCTCCTCGATCACGCCGAGCTTGGGCTTGCCCGACTGAATGATCTCCAGATCATCGCGATACAGATCGTAGGCCTTGGCCGGCAGGATTTCCGAGCAGGGCTTTCCTTCCATCTCCTTGACGGTGCGACCCATCGACGCCGCCGCAGCCTCGTTAACGAGCAGGAAGCGGTTCTTGGTGTCCTTGTACCAGATCATCGCCGGGACGGCGTTGAACATGAGGCGGAACTGCTGCTTCTCGCGGAACAGGCTCTCTTCGGTGCGCCGCTGCTCGAGGCGCTCGCGCTCGAGCTCTTCGTTCAGGCGGTTGAGGCGCTCCATGTTTTCGGCGCGTTCGCGTGCCAGACGCTCGCGCACCAGTCCGAGCTGCGCGCCGCGAGACACGAACGCCTGACTCGACAGCACCGCCAGCGCGGTCGTCAGAAGGCCGCAGATGAGAACCGCCCACGGTGTCCATTGCAGTCGCGTATCGAGGAAGCGGGGGCCGGCCCAGGTGGCGATGGCCCAGGGGCGGCCGACCTGATCCAGCCCCATCGTGTGCTGAACCTGCCCGCCGCCGAAAGCCTGCCACAGCCACAGCAGCGCGCTGTCGATGTGATTCGCGAGCGCCTGGCGCTGATACAGCGTGCGCGCCTCGGGCCCGGCTGCCGCATCCCGCAGCTCGATGCCGATGGAGGCGCGGTCGAGCTCGGTCAGCGCCTCTTCGAATGGCAGTGCGATGTCAAAGATTCCGAGGACGTATCCGAGCAGATCGCTGTCGCGAGCCGGCTCGCCGCTGCTTCGTGCGCGCGCGAACACCGGAGCGACCAGCACGACTCCCGGGGCGTTGCCTTCTGGCCGCGTCAGCTTGACCGGCGGTGCTGCGACGATCGCGGCGCGCGTGCGTGCAGCAGCCAGCGTGGCGCTCAGGCTCGGCACGGCGCTGAGATCGGAGCCGGGGGTCATGTCGATGCCGTCGACGCGCGTCGTTCCCGAAAGCCCCAGATGCAGCGGGAAGTATTCGGCTGCGGGGGCGAGCGTTTCCTTGCTGCGGTGGACGCGGAAGTCGCCGAGCCCCGTCACCCACTGCGCTTCCTCGTACGAAGCGAGCGATTGTGCCGGAACGCGAGGCACCCAGTCCAGCGCCACGACGCCGGGCGTATTGCGCGCAAGATCGGCGGCAAAGGAGCGAAGCACCGTTCGGTCGCCGGCATTGGTCGTGACGACGAAGGATGCCACGGCGTCGAGCAGAGAGAGCCGGTGGCTCATGCGTCGTTGGAAGGAAACGGCGATGGTTCCCGTGCGCCGCGTCAGCTCGGTTTCCAGATCGCGCCGCTGCTGAAGAAACGAGTAGGAGAATGCGAGCGCCGTGCTCAAGGCGCCTGCCAGCAGGACGGTCCCTACCGTCCAGCTGCGAGGAGCCAGCGTGCTCGTTCGCTGATCTTCCGACTTTGCGATGTCGGCGATGCGTTCACTGCGCCATATCGAAAGCGCCACCAAATACCCCCACGCTCATGCGCCCCCTTGGCGCGCGGTCGAGCAAGCTTAATCGCTTTCCTCGCGCTGAAAAAGCAAGGAATGGTCCAAGATCGGCTCGCCGCCGCGAGAAACGGACCCCGGCCGCGGCAAGGTAGCGTCAGCGCCGGCCCATGTCTCGCCCGATCCGCTCTCTGCGCACTCGTACCGCCTCCAGGATGCGCCGTTGCTCGTCGGCCGACGCAGCCCCCCAGGCAGCGATCTCGGCCAACGAGCGCAGACAGCCCGCGCAAAGGCCGGTTTCCGCATCGATCTGGCAGACGCCGGTGCACGGTGAGGCGGGCGCTTTCGATGGTTGTTCGGGCATGGACTCCCGTTTGATGTTCCGACTGCGGCACCGGCGCAAACCCGGCGCCCGTCGGCTCCGTCTCGGAGGCGCGGCGCCGCTGTCGTCGGAGGGCCTGTGTGGGTAGGTTCCGCGCATGGAGATCCTGTTCGTGCCCCTTGTCGATGCGGCGGCCGATGCGGCCTCCAGGAGCCGCGTTCTGCGCTGCCGCTGCGTTCCCGCCTCCGACACCGAGCGGCGGAAGGCCCGGCGGGAAAAGCTGGCCGGCGCGATGCTCGATCCGGCGCGGCCGTCGTGACCGGCCACACCGCCGATCCCACCGCCGGCTCCGCCGCCGTCAGCCCATGGATGGCTGCCGCGCCGCGCGCAATGGCGCCGCTGTCGGGCGACGTCGAAGCGGACATCGTCATCGTCGGCGGCGGCTACACGGGCCTTTCGACGGCGCTCGCGATGCGCGCGCAGGGCGCCACCGTCGCGTTGCTGGAGGGCCATTTCTGCGGCTTCGGCGCCAGCGGCCGCAATGCAGGGCATCTGACGCCCACCATCGGCAAGGATCTCCCGACGCTGACACGGCTATTCGGCCGCGCGCGCGTGCACGCGCTCGTGCACCTGGCCGAGGTTGCCATCGACGAGGTCGAGCGGCTGATCGCGGCGCATTCGATCGATTGCCATTACGAGCCGGTCGGGAACGTGGTTGCGGCCGTGCACTCGCGCCAGTTCGGCGCCATCGATCGTGCCGCGCGTGCGGCCGGCGAGTGCGGGCTGCCCGGCGCACTGCTCGACGAGGCTGCCATGCGCGCTCGCGGTCTGCCGCCGGCGTTTCTACGCGGCTATCATGAGCGGCATGGCGGCATCCTGCATCCGGGCGCCTATGTGCAGGGTCTTCGCAAGGCGGCCATCGATGCCGGCGCTGGGATCTACGAATCCTCGCCGGTCGTGCGCATCGAGGACGGGCGACAGCCGCGGGCGGTCACGGCGGCCGGTTCGGCTCGCGGTCGCGCGCTCGTGCTGGCCACCAACGCCTACGCGCTCGACCTCGAGCTGCCGCCGCCGCTGCGGTCCCGGCTGCTGCCCATCTACGTGCAGCTCGTGCAGACGGCGCCGCTGACGCCTCAGCAGCTGGCGCGCATCGGCTGGCAGGGCAGGGAGGGCATCTACACCGCGCACGAGATTCTCGAGAGCTGGCGGCTGACGCACGATGACCGCATCGTCGGCGGCTCCAAGCACATTCGGTACGGATACGGCGGCGGGCTGCTTCCCGACCGTGACGCGCGCGTGACGCTCAAGCTGGAGGCGGTGCTGCGCCGTCGCTTCCCGCAGATTCCCGACGTGCAGGTCGAATCGGCGTGGGGAGGACGCATCGGGCTGGCGCTGGATTTCCTGCCAACCGTCGGCCGCACCGGCGCGCACGGCTCGATCTACTACTCCATGGCGTATGCGGGCCACGGTCTGGCAATGGCCAGCTATGCCGGAACGATGATCTCCGACCTGATCGGCGGGCGCCGCGGACCCGGCGCCGCGCTGTGGGAGCGTCGCACGGTGCCGCTGCCGCCCGAGCCGCTGCGAGTGCTGGTGTTCCGTGCGCTCAACGGCTTCTTCGAGGCCGTGGATCGCCGCACCGATTCCCTGCTCGATGGTTGATGCGAGGCGCGCGGTCGAGCGTCAGATGCCGTTTTCCTCGATGACGCGCGCGTACCAGCGTGCGCTCAGCTTGGGCGTGCGCTCGAGCGAGTCGAAGTCGCAGCGCACGATCCCGAAGCGCATGCCGTAGCCGAAGGCCCACTCGAAGTTGTCGAGCAGCGACCACGCCATGTAGCCGCGCAGATCGACGCCTTCGCTGATCGCGCGATGGCACATCTCCAGATGGCTCTGCAGATACCGCATGCGGCGGTCGTCGTGCACGATCCCGTCGGCGCCGGGCACCTCGTTCTCGTAGCCGGCGCCATTCTCGGTGACGTACAGCGGAAGGCCGTAGCGCTCGTGGAACTGCTTGAGCACCACGTAGAGGCCGGCCGGATAGATCTCGGAGCCCATCGAGGTGTAGTCGCCGACCGGACGGCAGGTTCGCGCCTGGAAGAAGCCGCCGGCATCGTGCCCGCTGACCGTTCGCGTGTAGTAGTTGACGCCGAGGAAATCGATCTTCTGCGCGATTACCGCGCGGTCGGCCTCGTGCATCTCCGGCAGCATCGAGCCGAACTGCTCGCGCAGCGCCGGCGGATAGTCGCCGCGCACGATGGGATCGGTGAACCATTCGTTGTTGAACGCGCGCGCGCGGTCGGCGGCGGCACGATCGGCCGGATCGTCGCTTTCGGGAAGGTGCGCCTGCACGCTCAGCGTGATGCCGATCTGCCCCTTCGGAGCCAGGCTGCGGAAGCGCTCGACGGCAAGGCCGTGCGCGCGAAGGACGGTGTGGCCGCCGGCCAGCGCCGCCGGGATGTCGTTGCGTCCCGGCGCGTGAATCCCGATCCCGTAGCCCAGCCACAAGAAGACCCAGGGCTCGTTGAACGTGATCCAGTGCGGCACGCGGTCCCCGAGGGCGTTGAACATGATCTCGGCGTAGTCGGCGAAACGCTCCGCCGTCTGCGGCTCGGGCCATCCGCCCGCATCCTCGAGCGCCTGCGGCAGGTCCCAGTGATACAGGGTCGCCATCGGCACGATGCCGGCTTCGAGCAGCCCGTCGACCAGGCGGTCGTAGAAAGCGATGCCGGCGCCGTTGCTCTTGCCTGCCCCGCTCGGCAGCACGCGCGGCCAGGCGATGCTGAAGCGATACGCCTTCAGGCCGAGCGCGCGCTGCAGCGCGATGTCCTGCTGCCAGCGATGATAGTGGTCACACGCGGTGTCGCCGGTGTCGCCGCCGGTGATGTTGCCGGGCACGTGGGAGAAGGTGTGCCAGATGCTGGGGCCGGCGCCGTCGGCCAGCGGCGATCCCTCGATCTGATAGGACGCCGTGGCGGTGCCCCACAGGAAGCCATCGGGAAATCGCAGGACGGCCACCGCTGTTCTCCTCAGATCTCGTCGAGGATCGCGCGGCGACGCGCGCGGTATTCCTCATCGGTGATCAGGCCCTTGTCGCGCAGGCGCGAAAGAATCTCGAGCCGCTCCTCGAAGCTGCGTTCGCGCCCGGTCGCCGGCGCCACCGGTCTCGCTTCCGGGCCCCGACCGGAAACGGGGCGTGGTTCGTCGGCGGCAGGTGCGCGCGGCGGCGCGCCTGCACTTGGATGCGGTGTTGCGGTTTCCGGCGTGCGACCGGTCTCCAGGGCCGGCCGGTCTTGCGCTTCCTCGGCCGCGGCAGGTGCGGCCGACATGTCGCGATCCCTGTCATCGGCGGCTTGCGGCATTGGCCGCGCTTGCGCCGGCGAATCCGCCTCGGGCGCAGGCCGTGCGCTCTGCGCCGCGCCGTGGTCGTCGGTATCGTCGCCGCCCGGTAGCCAGCGCGACAGGAAGCCCTTGCTTTGTTTGCGCGGGGGCAGGGTCCCGCTTTCGACGGCATCGAGCATCGCGGCTCGTGAGGTGAAGCTGCGGCCGCGAAGATCGCCGTGGTGGCAATGAAACTCGCCCCTGCGGCGATCGTCGTGGCAGCCGTGCGAGTCGAGGGCGCCGCCCGTGTGAGCGGCTGCCGAGCCGGGCGCGATGCACGCGAGTAGGGCGGTCGCAGCCGCCCACGGTGCGAACGACTTGTTCATTGCCGCGCTATAGCCCACCGGTGGCCGGCCCGCCACCGGCCGATGTGCGAGGCGGCGCGGGGGCACGGCTCACCGTCGTGACAGCGACGTGCTTGCGCGCGGCCGAGGCCGGTGGCTAATCTGAACGCCCGGTGAACACATTCATGCGCCCCGTCCTTCCTTCCCTCCTGGCGGCCATTGCCCTGACGACGACGCTTGCCGCGTGCAACTGGCACCGCACGCCGCTGAGCGTCGACCCGGCCTTCAATGGCGAGGAAGTCGAAGAGATCGTGCTGCTGCCCGTGATCGATGCGCGCCCGGACCGCTTCGACTACGTGCGAGTGAGCCGCAACGTCGAGGACGCCACGCTGATGTTCCTGCGCCAGCGCGGCTACTTCGCGGTCTCCAGCAATCGCTTCGCCAGCCGCCCGCCGGCACCCATGGATCTGGATCGCGAGACGTACGAGTACCTGGCAACACTGGCACCGCCGGATGCGCGCGTGTTCATGGTCGTGCAGATCGAACGCCTGGATCCGGAATTCGACTCCAACGGCGAGGGCTACCACGCCCGGCTTTCCGCCGTTCTCGTCGACCGCGATCACCGCCGCGTCCTGTGGCGCGACGTCGCCTCGGCAAGCAGCAATCTCGGCGGCGTCCTGACCGTGTTCGCACGCGGCTCGCGCCAGTACGAAGCCGCCGTCAACGCAGCCCGCGCCCTCGTCGAGACGCTGCCAAAAGGGTAGAAGACGCGCCAGCGCGCCGGCGACGATGCTGGAAACCCACTGCGCCGGTGACGGGAGCGCAGGCGCGTTTCGCCTGCGCCCGGGCGACCGAGCGGCGCGCACCGACGCAGTCGCGGAGTCCTCGGCCACGCCGGCCGATCTAGATCCGGCGCTCTCTGCCTTCCCAGTACGGATCGCGCAGCTTGCGCTTGAAGAGCTTGCCATTGGGGTCGCGTGGCATCTCCGTGACGAAATCGTAGGAGCGCGGGCACTTGTACTTGGCCAGCCGTTCCTTGCAGAAGGCGTCGAGCTGGGCGGCGAGCTGCGGCCCCGGCGCGACGTTGGCGGCGGGCTCGATGACCGCCTTGACTTCTTCGCCGAGGTCTTCGTTGGGGATCCCGAAGACCGCGGCGTCGCCGACCATCGGGTGCGACAGCAGCGTGTTCTCGATTTCGGTCGGATAGATGTTGACGCCGCCGGCGATGATCATGTCGATCTTGCGATCGCACAGGAACAGGTAGCCGTCCTCGTCCAGATAGCCGATGTCGCCGACGGTGAAGAAGCCGTCCTTTCGATTGGCCTCGGTCTTGGCCTTGTCCTTGTGGTATTCGAAGTCGGCGCTGCCCATCGCCATGTAGACGGTGCCCGGCGTGCCGGCGGGGCACTCGTTGCCGTCGTCATCGAGAATGCGAATGGACGAGCCTGCCCACGCACGTCCGACCGTGCCCGGCTTCTGCATCCATTCCTCGGGCGTCACGAGCGTGCCGCCGCCCTCGCTGGCCGCATAGTATTCGTAGACCACCGGGCCCCACCACTGCAGCATGCGTGTCTTGACGTCGACCGGGCAGGGCGCGGCCGCGTGGATCATGTGCCGCAAGCTGGCCAGGTCGTAACGCTTGCGCGTCTCCTCGGGCAGCGCGAGCAGGCGGTGGAACTGCGTCGGCACCATGTGGCTCGTCGTCACGCGGTAGCGCTGCATCATCTCGAGCGCGCTTTCGGGCGTCCATTTGTCCATCAGCACCACGGTGTGGCCGTAGTGCAGGGAGCCGGCCGTGAACATCAGCACTGCGGTGTGGTACAGCGGCGACCCGACCAGGTGGACGTTGTTCGCGAGCGGCTCGATGCCGAACATCGACAGGAACATCGCGTACATGGAGCCAACCATGTCCGGGTCGAAATCCATCAGGCGCCGCCGCACGCCCTTGGGCCTCCCGGTCGTGCCGGACGTGTAGTTCATGACCTGGCCCGCCGTGCGATCGGCCGGCGGCGTGGTCGGCTGACCCTCGCTCAGAGACGAATAGGCACCGAAGCCCTCGATGCTGCCGACGGCGAAGCAGCGTTCGCCGGCGATTCCGCTTTCCTTTCGCGCGGTCGCACAGGCCGCGGCGAAGCGCGCATCGCCGACGAGAAGCTGCGCCTCGCAGTCGCTGAGGATGTAGGCGATCTCGGGCCCCGTCAGGTGATGATTGATCGGCGTCAAGTACAGGCCCGATTGAAACGCGGCCAGGTACAGCTCGATCATGGCTCGGCCGTTTGGAAGGACGGTGGCAACGGCATCTCCACGTTCCAGGCCGAGCGCGCGCATCCCGCGGACCAGCGCGTTCGACGAGGCCGCCAGCTCGCCAGCGCGAATCTGCTGGCCGTCCGGCGTCACCAGCGCCAGGGCCTCGGCGTGCCGTGCGGCCAGATTCCAGAAACCATATTCGGACATGACCCCTCCTTCGGAGGGCGCTGAGCGCCCGTGTCGCAGTGGCGGCGCCTGTATGGACAGGACGAGGTTACCAATCCAGCGCCCCGCCGCCGCCTCGGCGCTGTCCTTGCCTGACTGCAGTGGATAGTATGCATGCCTTCGTCGCACGGTTGGGGAGAGGCCTGGGGGCCTCTGGCCTGCGCAGCTGCCTTGCGTGGGGCCGCGCGGCGCGGCAAGTCGAAGGGGGGAGTCCCTTCCTTTTTGTGGTCAGGAGTACGAGACGCGCATGAAACGTCCATTCACTTCGGTTTTGAGTGTATTGCTTTGCCTTGCCGCCGCGTCCGTCGCTCGGGCCGCGGAGCCCGAGAACCCGACGAATCTGCGCTCGGACAAGATCACGGACTCGCAGGTGCGCCTGACCTGGCGCGATCGCAGCAACAACGAGGACGGCTTCGAGATCTTCCGCCTTCGGCAGGGCTCGGACGACTTTCAGTCGCGCGGGACGGTCGGGCCCGATGTCGAAGAGTTCTTCGACACGTTTGATTCCGACCACGTCTACATCTATCAGGTCGTCGCCTTCAACGACGACGGCGAGTCCGACGAGAGCAACGAGTGCTTCGTCAACCGCAATCCGCCGCTGCGTCCGACCGACGTGGAGGCGCGGCTGATCGCGCTGTACGTCGTCCGCGTCTCCTGGTTCGACCGATCGACGGGCGAGGGGGGCTTCGCGATCCAGCGCGCCGCCGAGGGCGAGAGCTTCAAGACCATCGCGATCGTCGATGAAAACACGGAGGTGTATGACGACGATACCCTCAGCCCTGCGCAGACCTACACCTACCGCGTCCGGGCGCTCGGACGTCCCAACCGCTGCATCGGCCACTCGCGACCGTCCGAGGAGCGGACGGTCACGACCAAGGGCGGCGTCCGCATCCTGACGGTCGAGCTCAGCGGCGTCGGCCGCGGCACCGTGCGCTCGGAGCCCGAGGGCATGCATTGCGGCCCCAAGGAGCGTGTCTGCTTCGCCGAGTTCCCGCTCGACAAAGAGGTGACGCTGTTCGCCGATTCGACGGAGAACTCGGACTTCCGCACCTGGATCGGCCCCCAGCACTGCGAGGAGAGCGACCGTCGGCGTTGCACCATTCACATGACGGCGGACAAGACCGTGGGAGCCGTGTTCAGGCGCGATCGCGACTGATCAGCCTTCCGCACCGGTACGAAGGGAACGGCCATGCCGCGCGCATGGCCGTTCTTCTTTGCGCCCCGCGCGGCGGCCCGGCCCGGTAAGGCAGGACGCCTCCCTCGCAGGCGTCCCCGGCGCAGATCAGTGGCCGGCCAGCGCCGTGTGGCCGGGACGGAATCGGTAGATCTGATACGGGGCGTGCGACCGGATGTCGTCGTCGCCGAGAAACAGCACGTGCTGCAGCGCGCTGCAGGTGACGTAGAGCCAGCCGTCGGGCCCGAAGCTGAAGCCGTCGGGCCATCGGAGGCGGTCGTCGGCGAGCAGCGTCGTCAGCTTTCCCTGCGGGTCCATGCGGTGGACGGCCGAGTGCTCCATGTCGGAGAGGTAGATGCCGCCGGCATCGTCGGTGGTCAGGCCGTCGCTCAGTGTCTTGGCCGCGAAGTCCTGCACCCGAGCCGCCAGAGCATCGTCGTCGAGCGACGCATCGATGAGGTCGGCGGCCGCGATGCGGTAGAGGCGGCTGCCCGTGACCGCACCGTAGTACAGCCACTTGCCGTCGCGCGAGAGCGCGATCGAGTCCACCGGGATGCGCATCGTCGCCAGGCCGCCGAGCAGCGTCATGTCGCGCCCCGGCGCCTGGATGATCAGATCCTCGCTCTGCACCGACGGATGTCCGTCCAGCACGCGCCGGCTCGTCTGTGTCTCGACGTCGTAGACGATCAGCGCCGGCGTCTGCAGGACCGGGCTGGTTTCGGCGATGAAGATGTAGCGCCCGCCGGCGTCGACCTGGAAGTCGTTGAGCATGGAGCCCAAGCCGGCGACGTCGGAGGGGAAGTCGTACCGGTGGACGAGCTTTCCGTCGGCCAGATCGAAGGCGAGGATGCGCGGCTGGCCGCGACCGAAATCGGCGAAGTCCAGTGCCCACAGCCGGTTCTGCCGGTCGATGCGGATCGACAGGATCGTCTGGAACGCGAGCGGCCCTTCCGATTGAAGCTCCGCGCTCGGCCAGGGCGCGAGCTTTCGGTCCACGAGCTCGACCACTTTGACCGGTGGGCGACCGTCGGGATGGAGCGTGAAGAAGACTCGCCCTTCGGCCGACACGGCGATGTTGCCAGGTGGGTAGTCGAGATCCACGACTTTCTCGACGACGTCGAACGACATCGTCGGCGCAGTGCTGCGGTCCTCCAATCGGCCGCCCCCGCCGAGAGTCAGACGCACGACGAGCGCCAGAACGAGGAGCACGGCCACCAACACGCCGGCGATGCGAGAGAATGTCTTCATCGGCGAAGTATCGATCACGCAAACGAGCGTGGCCAGCGCCACGTGGGCACGTCCTGCAGGCTCCGATGCGCCTGTCGCGTCTCGCCGCCGCCAGGGAAATGGGCTAGCGTCCAGCGTCGGCGGCAGCAATCCCGTGGCAGTACCAGAAGCGCCAGTCGAACAGGACGTCGAGCTGCAGGAGTGGTTGGAGTCGCTCGAGTACGTCCTCAAGCACCACGGCCCCGAGCGGACCTCCTATCTGCTGGCGCGGTTGCAGGAGCGCGCCACGCGCAGCGGCGCCGCGCCGACCGAGCCGCTGACCACGCCCTACCTGAACACGATCCCCGCCAGCGCCCAGCCGAAGTATCCCGGCAACCTGGCGCTGGAGCGCCGCATCAAGAGCCTGGTGCGCTGGAACGCCATGGCGATGGTCGTCCGCGCCAACCGTGAAGAGGAGGGCATTGGCGGACACATCTCCACCTATGCCTCGTCGGCGACGCTGCTGGAGGTGGCGTTCCAGCATTTCTTCCATGCTCCGACCGCCGACCATCCCGGCGACCAGGTCTTCTTTCAGGGCCACGCCTCGCCCGGCATCTACGCGCGCGCATTCCTGGAAGGGCGGCTTTCGGAGGCCGACCTCGAGAAGTTCCGGCGCGAGCTGTCGCCCGGAGGCGGCCTGTCCTCGTATCCACATCCGTGGCTGATGCCGAGCTTCTGGCAGTTCCCGACCGTGTCGATGGGGCTTGGCCCGATCATGGCGATCTACCAGGCGCGCATGAACCGCTACCTCGAGGACCGCGGGCTCGCGTCGACGTCGCGTGCGCACGTCTGGGCCTTCCTCGGCGACGGCGAGACCGACGAGCCCGAAAGCCTCGGCGCGCTGTCGCTGGCTTCGCGCGAGCAGCTCGACAACCTCATTTTCGTCGTCAACTGCAACCTGCAGCGCCTCGACGGACCGGTACGCGGCAACGGTCAGATCATCCAGGAGCTGGAGGCGGTCTTCCGCGGCGCCGGCTGGAACGTCATCAAGGTGGTGCTGGGAAGCGATTGGGACTCGCTGCTCGAGCGCGACGTCGATGGGCTGATCGCCGAACGCTGGCGCGAGACGGTCGACGGCCAGGTGCAGCGCTACGCAACCGGCTCGGGCGAATACATCCGCAAGCACTTCTGGGGCGCCGACCCGCGCCTTGCCGGACTGGTCGCCAACTATTCGGACGAGCAGCTGGCCCGCCTGCGCCTTGGCGGACACGATCCGGTCAAGGTCTACGCGGCCTATCACGCGGCGGTGCAGCACCGCGGCTCGCCCACCGTCATCCTGGCGCGCACGATCAAAGGCTACGGGCTCGGCGAGGCCGGCGAGGGACGCAACGTTTCGCATCAGCAGAAGAAGCTGAACGAGAACGAGCTGCGCGAGTTCCGCGCACGCTTCGGCATTCCGATCTCGGACGAAGAGATGGTCCGCACGCCGCTGTACCGGCCCTCCGAGGACAGCCCGGAGATCCAGTACCTGCAGGAGCGGCGCAAGCTGCTCGGCGGCGCCATCCCCGCGCGCGTCGATCGCGCGCCGCGCCTGAGCGTTCCCGGCGACGACGTCTTCGGCGAGTTCATGACCGGCAGCAGCGGCCGCAGCGTTTCGACCACGATGGTGCTGGTGCGCCTGCTCGGCAAGCTCATGCGCCACGACGACATCGGCCGTTACGTCGTGCCGATCGTTCCCGATGAAGCGCGCACGTTCGGCATGGAGACGCTGTTTCGGCAATCCGGGATCTATTCGCACGTTGGGCAGCTCTACGAGCCCGTCGATCGCGAGAGCCTGCTGTACTACCGCGAAGCCAAGAACGGGCAGATCCTGGAGGAAGGCATCACCGAGGCCGGCTCGATTTCCTCCTTCATCGCCGCGGGAACCGCGTATGCGACCTGGGGCGTGCCGACGATCCCGATCTTCCTGTTCTATTCGATGTTCGGCCTTCAGCGCGTGGGCGACCTGGTGTGGGCGGCCGCCGACATGCGCTGCCGCGGGTTCCTGGTCGGTGCGACTTCGGGCCGCACGACGCTGGCAGGCGAGGGCCTGCAGCATCAGGACGGCAACAGCCACATCCTGGCGCTGCCGGTTCCCAACCTGCTGGCATACGATCCCGCCTACGCGTTCGAGATCGCGGTGCTGGTGCGGCGCGGCCTGCAGCGGATGTACGCCGAAGGCGACAGCGTCTTCTACTATCTGACCGTCGGCAACGAGCCGTACGAGATGCCGCCGATGCCCGAAGGCGCCGAGGACGGCATCGTCCGGGGCCTGTACTGCCTGAAGCGCTCGCAGCTCGGCGATGCGCGAGCTTCGGTGCAGCTGCTCGGCAGCGGCGCCATCCTGAACGAGGTCGTGGCTGCGGCGCGATGGCTGGAGGAGAAGCACGCGATCGCCGCTGACGTCTGGAGCGCGACCAGCTTCAAGGAATTGTATCGCGATGCGGTCGCGGTCGAGCGATGGAACTACCTGCATCGCGGCGAGCAGCCGCGCACCGCTCACGTCTCGCGCTGCCTGTCCGACCGCGGCGATGTCGTCGTGGCCGCCACCGACTACGCACGCGCCCTGCCGCTGTCGGTGGCTCGCTGGTCGCCCAAGCCTTTCCACGCGCTCGGCACCGACGGCTTCGGCCGCAGCGACACGCGCGCCGCGCTGCGCGACTTCTTCGAGGTCGACCGGCGATACATCGCGCTGGCCGCTCTGGTCGAGCTCGCGCGCATCGGCCGCATCCAGGACGACATCGTCGAGCGCGCGGTGCAGGAGCTGCAGATCGACCCCGAAAAACGCCATCCGCTCGAGGTTGCCTGAGGTGCGCCATGTCGCGTGATCTGGTCCTCCCCAAGCTCGGCGAGAACATCGACACGGCGGTGGTCGTCGAGGTGCTGGTCAAGGCAGGCGATGCCGTCAGCGTCGATCAGCCGCTGCTGTCGCTCGAGACCGACAAGGCCGAGTTCGAGCTGCCATCGACAGTGCAGGGGACCGTCGCCGAAATTCTCGTCAAGGAAGGCGACGAAGTGAAGATGGGGCAGGCGTTGCTGCGCGTGGACGAAGGCGGCGACGGTGCCGGAAAGGCCGCGCCGGCGGCGGCCGCGGCGCAGCCGGAGCACGCTCCTGCCAGCGCAGCCGAGCGGCCCGCGTCAGCCAGGACGGCGCCCGTTCAACCCTCGGCGGCGCGTGCGCGCAGCGAGGATGAAGAGGAAACGCAGGCCGAGGGAGCGGCCGAGAGCGCAGAGGCGCCGCCTGCCGCGCCCGACTCGCAACGCGCGAGCGGCAGCGGCGCCGGCCGCTCGGCAAGCGAACCTTCGGCGCGCCCCGAACGCGAGCAGAACGACCTGCCGCCGCCGCGCGCGGCCCAGGCCGCGCGTGCGCCGGCGCCGCCGCCCGCAGCGGCCGGGCCGGTGGCCGCCGCGCCATCGGTGCGCCGCCTGGCGCGCGAGCTCGGAGTGGACATCACTCGTGTTCCCGGATCGGGAGCGGGCGGCCGCATCAGCGAGCGCGACGTGCAACGGCATGCACGGGCGCTGCTGCGCACCGATCAGGCCGCAACGCCGCCGGGCGCCGCCGAAGACGGCGAAGCGCCCGGGGAGCGCGACGCTTTCGGTGCCGTCGAGTACGAACCGATCGATCGCATCCGCCGCCGCATCGCCGACCGCATGACGGCCGGATGGACGACGATCCCGCACGTCACGCACAACGACGGCGCCGATGTCACCGAGCTCGAGCGCCTGCGCGAGCAGTATGGCTCCCGCGCTGCGCACGGCGGTGGAAAGCTCACCGTCACCGCGATCCTGTTGAAGACGCTCGGATCGGCGCTGCGCAAGTTCCCCAAGCTCAATGCGAGCCTGGACCTGGACGGAGGCCGCATCGTCTATCACCGCTACGTCAACGTGGCCGTCGCCGTCGACACCGACCGCGGCCTCGTGGCACCGATCATCCGCAACGTCGACGAGAAGAACATCATGCAGATCGCGCGCGCGCTCGGCGAGATCGCCGAGCGCGCGCGCGGCCGCGCCCTGACTCCGGAGCTGCTCGAGGGCGCCACGTTCACGCTGAGCAATCTCGGGGGCATCGGCGGCACGCATTTCAGCCCCATCATCTCGCCGCCGCAGGTGGCCGTGCTCGGCGTGGGACGCTCGCAGGTGGAGCCGCGCTGGGTCGTCGACCGCTTCGAGCCGCGCCGCATCCTGCCGCTGTCGCTGTCGTACGATCATCGTCTCATCGACGGCGCCGACGCCGCACGTTTCGTACGGTGGGTGTGCGAGGCTCTGGAAGAGCCGTTCGTCATGGACCTCGAAGGCAACTGAGCCGTGGCGGAACGGGAACGCGAGGGGCAGCGGCCGGCCACGCTGGCGGTGCTCGGCGGCGGCCCGGGGGGCTACGCCGCCGCGTTTCGCGCAGCCGATCTCGGTTTGCAGGTCACGCTGATCGATCCCGAGCCGTCGCTGGGAGGGGTGTGCCTGCATCGCGGATGCATTCCTTCCAAGGCCTACCTGCACGTGGCCAATCTTCTCGAGGAAGCGCGCGCCGCGCGCGAGTACGGCCTTTCGTTCGCGCAGCCGGACATCGACCTCGATCGCATGCGGCAGTGGAAGAACGAGGTGGTGGGTGCGCTGGCCGGTGGGCTGGACTCGCTGGCCAAGGCGCGCCGCATCGAGCGCGTGCAGGCGCGTGCGGTGGTCCGAGGCGGCCACGATGTGGAGCTGCAGCGCCTGGACGGTGACATCTCCACGCGCAGGTTCGACTACCTGCTGCTGGCCACCGGTTCGCGCCCGGCGCTGCCGGCGCCGCTGGACCTCGACAGCGAGCTCGTCATGAACTCGACCGATGCGCTCGAGCTGGCGAGCGTGCCTCGGCGGCTGCTGGTCGTCGGCGCCGGCTACGTCGGTCTGGAGCTGGCGACGGTCTACGCCGCCCTCGGCTCCCGCGTGCGCGTCGTCGAAGCGACCGGCGAGATCGTGCCGGGCATGGATCGTGATCTGGCGCGCGTTCTCGAGAAGCAGCTCGCGCCGCGCCTCGAGGCCATCGTCACGTCGGCCAGGATCACCGACCTTGCCGAGAGCGACGGCGGCGTCATCGCTCACATCGAGAGCGACGGCTCGGCCGCCGACGAACGCTTCGACGCCGTACTGGTGGCCGTTGGCCGCCTGCCCAATTCCAGCGGGCTCGGTCTGTCCTCCACGCGCGTCGCCGTCGACAAGCGCGGCTTCGTCCTCGTCGACGCCACGCGCCGCACCGCCGAGCCCAGCATCTATGCGATCGGCGACCTGGTCGGCGGTCCGATGCTGGCGCACAAGGCCACGCACGAGGGCATCGTGGCCGCCGAAGCCATCGCAGGCCATGCGTCCGCATTCGAGCCCAACGCCGTACCGGCCGTCGTCTATACGGATCCGGAAATCGCCTGGTGCGGACTTGGCGCTCAGGAAGCGAAGGAGATCGGGATCGAGGCGGAGACCGTGCGGTACTCGTGGGCCGGCTCGGGCCGTGCCCGGACGCTCGGCGCCGCCGAAGGCCTGACCAAGCTGACGGTGGAGACGCGCAGCCGCCGCATCCTCGGCGCTGCCATGGTCGGACGCGGGGCGGGGGAGCTGATCTCGGAAGCGGCGCTTGCAATCGAGATGGGCGCGCTGGCCGAGGACGTGATGGCGACGATTCACCCTCATCCGTCCCTCTCCGAGAACTTCATGGAAGCGGCGGCCGCGGCCTGCGGCGCCTCCGTTCATCTGCCGCCGGCCAGGCGGCGGCGGTCCTAAAAAAGCTTCGTCGCGGCTGAACCCGCAGCTCGGCTCGGCCTGTCGTGCGGAAGCGCCCGCAACTGCACACATCGGAACGCTTTGGTACGGCAGCGTTCCCGTCCTGCCGGATGCTCCTCCCCAAGCTGCGATCGGCACGCAATTTTTGGCGCTCCTCAACTTTGGCAAACACCTTGCTGAGAGGCCCCCCACGGTGCTTGAGGTTGGAGGAGAGCGATGACCGAGCTTGGAGCAGAACGGCGCGAACGGGCGCGGCTCGAGAAACGCCGCATCATTCTGAAAGCGGCGTTGCGCACGTTCGCCGATATCGGCTACGAGCGCGCCACCATCAGCGACATCCTGCGACGAGCCGAGATGACCACGAGCACCTTCTACAACTACTTCCCCGACAAGGATTCGGTCTTTCTAGCGCTGGTTGCCGATGCCGTCGCACCGGTGCTGGCCGAGATCGACGCCTGGGTGCGCAGCGCCGAGGGCCTGCAGGAGATGATCGAACGCGTCTGTCGAGTCTGCTTTCGGCAGGCGGTGCGCGACCAGGCGCTGCGCAAGCTGCTGGCGCGCAACACGCACAAGCTGCGCTCGCTGGTGCAGGAGCCGGCCGTGCGCGAGAAGCTGGGGCAGGTCGAGGCGGAGCTGCGCTCCGCGATGGAACGCGGGGCGATGCCAGCGGTCAATGCACGTCTTCTGGCCGCCTCGCTCATCGGCATCACGATCGAGACGGCGCTGCGCCTTCTGGAAGATGAGGCGCCCGACGCCGATGCGGCCACGCGGTTCGTGAGCTCGATGATCGTCGGCGGAGTCGACCGCGTCGCCGAAGAGGACGAAGGCTCCTCGGGCGGCGGCATGGGCGGGGATTCGACGACGTTCAGCTGCGCATCGTTCTGAAGCGCGGCGCTGGCCGCCCGCAGGCTCGACTTCGTTCCGGAGCGACGCCATAAGCGCCGCGCCGTGAGATTTTCCGCAATCATCTTCGATCTGGACGGAACGCTGCTGGATACGCTTGCCGACATCGGTGAGTCGATGAATGCCGTCCTGGACGAGCTCGGCATGCCCGTGCACCCGCTCGAGAGCTACCGCGGCTTCGTCGGTGACGGTGTCGTCATGCTTGCGCGGCGTGCGCTGCCGCCCGAGCGCGCCGACGAGGCAACGGTGGCGAAAACGGCGGCCCGCATGCGCGAGATCTACGCCAGCCGCGCGACCGTCAGGACCGCCGTCTACGAGGGTCTGCCGGCGCTTCTCGACGCGCTCGAGCGTCGCGGCCTGCCCAAGGCCGTGCTCTCCAACAAGCCGCATGACCTGACGGTCTCGCTCGTGCGCTCGATGCTCGGCCGCTGGTCGTTCCATCCGGTTCTCGGCGAGCGAGCGGGCGTGCCGCGAAAGCCCGATCCGCATGCGGCGCTGGAAATCGCCGAGGCGCTTGCCGTATCCCCCCGCAGCGTCCTCTTTCTCGGCGACACCGCGACCGACATGGCCACCGCCCGCAGCGCCGGGATGACCGCCGTCGGCGCCCTGTGGGGCTTCCGTGACGCCCACGAGCTCGTGCAGGCGGGGGCATCGACGCTCGTCGCGCGCCCCGGCGAGGTTCTTCGGCTGCTTTGAGTGAATCTGGCGCTGGAAGTTGCCGGCTCGGTCGCTATAGTGGTCCCCCGTCGCGCAGCCCAGGGGAGGGCGGCGCGGCAACACCCCCAGCGAGTTCCATGACGGCAATTCTCGGCATTTCGGCGTACTATCACGACTCGGCAGCAGCGCTTCTCGTAGACGGGCGCATCGTCGCGGCGGCCCAGGAGGAGCGCTTCACCCGCAAGAAGCACGACGCGAACTTCCCGGCCAATGCCGTCCAGTACTGCCTCAGGGAGGCGGGCATCTCGATCGCGGATCTCGACCACGTGGCTTTCTACGACAAGCCACTGCTGAAGTTCGAGCGCCTGCTGGAGACGTATCTGGCGTACGCGCCGCAGGGTTTCCCGTCCTTCGTCAAGGCGATGCCGATCTGGCTGCGCCAGAAGCTCTACATCCCGCGCGAGCTCAAGCGCGGGCTCGGCGGCGAATACCAAAAGCGTTACATCTTCACCGAGCATCACGAGTCGCACGCGGCCAGCGCGTTCTTCCCATCGCCGTTCGAAGAGGCCGCGGTGATGACGCTGGACGGCGTCGGCGAGTGGGCGACCGCCAGCTGGGGCATCGGCCGCGGCAACAAGCTCGAGCTTCTCGGCGAGCTGCGCTTTCCGCACTCGCTCGGCCTGCTCTACTCGGCGTTCACCTACTACTGCGGCTTCAAGGTCAATTCGGGCGAGTACAAGCTGATGGGCCTGGCTCCCTACGGCCAGCCCAAGTACGTCGACCTCATCATGGACAACCTGCTGGATCTGAAGGAGGACGGCTCCTTCCGCATGGACATGTCCTACTTCAACTACTGCCAGGGCCTGACCATGACCTCGTCGAAGTTCGACGAGCTGTTCGGCGGGCCGGCGCGCAAGCCCGAGACGCCGCTCGACGAGCGGCACATGGACATCGCGGCCTCGATCCAGAAGGTGACCGAAGAGGTGATGCTGCGCATGTCGCGGCACGTGGCCAAGGTCACCGGCGCCAGGAACCTGTGCCTGGCCGGCGGCGTCGCGCTCAACTGCGTCGGCAACGGGCGGGTGCTGCGCGAAGGGCCGTTCGAGAACATCTGGATCCAGCCGGCGGCGGGCGACGCAGGCGGCGCCCTCGGCGCGGCGATGTTCGTCTGGCACCAGCTGCTGGACAAGCCGCGCGCGGTCGGCGCCAGCGACAGCCAGTACGGCAGCCTGCTCGGGCCCCGCTACGGCCGCGAGGAGATCCGCAGCTTCCTCGACGGTGCCGGTGCGACCTACCACGAGTACCGTGGCGACGAGGACCTCTGCGAAGCAGTGGCCGAGCTGCTGGCCGGCGAAAACGTCGTGGGCTGGTTTCAGGGGCGCATGGAGTTCGGACCGCGCGCGCTCGGCTCGCGCAGCATTCTCGGTGACGCGCGCAGCCGCCAGATGCAGTCCACGATGAACCTCAAGATCAAGTTCCGCGAGTCGTTCCGGCCCTTCGCGCCGTCGGTGCTGGCCGAGAAGGCGCACGCCTTCTTCTCGCTGCGCGAGGTCGACGAGAGCCCGTACATGCTGCTGGTGGCGCCGGTCCGCGACGAGCACCGGCTGGCCGTCAACGGCGCCGAGGCGGGGCTGACCGGCATCGAGAAGCTCAAAGTCCCTCGCTCGAGCATTCCGGCCATCACGCACGTGGACTACTCGGCTCGCGTGCAGACCGTGCACGCCGAGCGCCACGGGCGCTACCGCAAGCTGCTCGAGAAGTTCGAGCAGAAGACCGGCTGCCCCGTCGTCATCAACACGAGCTTCAACGTGCGCGGCGAGCCCATCGTGTGCACGCCCGAAGATGCCTATCGCTGCTTCCTGGCCACGAACATGGACGTGCTCGTTCTCGAAGACTTCGTCCTGCTCAAGAAAGAGCAGACGAACGCACCCGAGATCGACGTCGAAGCCTACCTGTCGCAGTTTCAGCTGGACTGAGGAGACGCGGCAATGGCGATGATCGAGATCGACTGGAACCCACCGCGCAAGACGCTGCGCGATTTCGGCCTGCTCTGCCTGCTGATCTTCGGCGCCATTGCAGCCTCCCTGTGGTGGAAGAACGGCTGGACGCTCGGCAGCCAGATCCTGGCGGGCGCGGCCGTGGCGGGCGGCGTCCTCGGGCTGCTCGCGCCGCAGGCGCTGCGGCCGATCTTCGTCGGATGGATGATCGCCGCCTTTCCCATCGGCTGGACGATCTCGCACCTGCTGCTCGGTGCGATCTACTACCTGCTGCTGACGCCGCTGGGGCTGCTGATGCGCGCGTTCGGCTACGACCCCATGAACCGCAAGCTCGATCGCCAGGCCAAGTCCTACTGGATCGAGCACGACAAGGTCGAGGTCGGCCGCTACTTCCGGCAGTTCTGATCTCGAGGAGTTCCATGGCTGATCCCACCGCACCACGAAAGGAAGAGCGCAGCGAGTTCGAGCGCCAGTCCGAGCTCGGACAGACGGGGCTGGTCGCCGAGTTCGTCGACTACCTGCGATCGAACAAGAAGTGGTGGCTGACGCCCATCATCGTGGTGCTCCTGATGGTTGGCGCGCTCGTCGTCTTCGGCGGAAGCGCGGCAGCTCCGTTCATCTACACGCTGTTCTGATCGGGACCGGGTCTTGACATCGATGGCTTCGCGGCGCCGTCTGGCGTTGTTCGCCCTGGCGGCGGCGGCGCTCGCCACCCTGGTCTGCCTGCTGGCGGTGGAGCTGGTGCTGCGGTTCGCCGATCACCCGCCCACCAGCTTCTCGCCGTGGATCCGTAGCGAGCGTCTGGGCTTTCGCCTGGCGCCGAACATCGACATGCCGATGACGACGCCCGAGTACAGCGTGCGCATCGTCACCAACTCTCTCGGCTTCCGCGATGAGGAGCCCGCCGCCGATCCGCAGCGCGACCGCATTCTGGCCCTCGGCGATTCCTTCACGATGGGCTACGGCGTCGAACGCGGGAGCATCTTCACCGACCTGCTCGAAAAGAATCTCGGCGCCGACGTCGTCAACACCGGCACGGGCGGCTACGAGATCGTTCACCAGGTTCAGGTGGTCGAAGAGTACGGCAGGAAGCTCGCTCCCGACGCCGTCGTGTACGTTCTCTATCTGGGCAACGACCTGGCACAGAACGACGAGTGGCAGCGCAGCGGCGACGGCACTTCGCTGACAAGCCTCGTGCGCCAGTATCCGACCCGCCAGCCGCGTCAGATCAAGCTCCTGCAGCTCGCGCGCAACCTGCGCTACGGAATGCGTATGCGGCATGGCGAGGAGCGCGGCGAATGGCTGCCTTTCGAGGGCTATCTCGCGCTGTGCGCACGCGAGCTGACGCCGGCCGCGCGCGCAGACTACGACCTGTCGGCCGCGCTGCTGGCCGAGCTTCGCGACCGCGTCGCAGCTCTCGATGCGCCGCTGCTGGTGGTGCTGCTGCCGTACCGCTCGATGGTCGAGCCGCAGGCGCGCGAGAGCCTGAAGGCAAAGGTCCCCGACCTCGACTCCGCCTACGACCTGACGCGGCCTGCGCGCGAGATCGGCGAGCGGCTGCGCGCCCTGGGCATCGACTTCCTGGACGCCACGCCCGCGCTCGACCAGGCGCACCGCAGCTCGGGTGCAGCCCTCTACTTCGCCGTCGACGGTCATCTGAACGAGGCCGGCCACCGCGTGCTCGCCGACCTGCTGCGAGCTCCCCTGGCCGAGAGGCTGTCGCGAAAACCTGACTTGTAAATCCGGGGCGGCGGTGGAACCGTCGCCGCTGCAATCGCGGCTTGCCGGCCGCACGTGCAAAAGGGCGAGAGTGGCGAAATTGGCAGACGCACTGGACTTAGGATCCAGCCCGCTTCGGCGGTTGGGGGTTCGAGTCCCCCCTCTCGCACTCTTCGCACCGCGCCGGCGTGCAACGCCGTAGTCACCGAGGGAAAAGTCACCGCCACATGGAAGAGATCCAATCCACCGTCGAAGAGTCAGGCCCGGCAGCACGGACGCTCAAGGTCTCGGTGTCGCCGCAGCACGTGCGCGGCCGCTTCGATCAGGCCTATCGCCGTCTGCAGTCGCGCGCCCAGCTCAAGGGCTTTCGCAAGGGCAAGGCACCCCGGCCCATGCTCGAGAAGGTCTATGGGGAGGAGGTCGAGCGCGAAGTGCTGACCGAGCTGATCGAGGAGGGGTGCGCGCAGAGCATCCGCGAACACTCGCTCGACATCGTCAGCCAGCCGCGCCTGCTCAAGCACGAGTACGAAGGCGAGGGCGGCCTTTCCTTCGAGGCCAGCGTGGAGGTGAGGCCCGACGTGCGGCTCGGCCGCTACCAGGGCCTGCCCGCGGATCTGCTGATCGTGGCAGTCGAGGACAAGCACGTCGATGCCCAGCTCGAGCTGCTGCGCCAGCGAATGGCGGTGCTGCAGACCGAAAGCGACCGGGAAATGGTGCAGAACGGCGACGTCGTGGTCTTCGACATGTACGGCTTCGACGGTGACGAGCCGGTGCCGGGCACGAGCGGCGAGGATCTCGCGCTCGAGGTGGGGTCGGGGCGTTTTCCCGAGGACTTCGAAAAGCAACTCGTGGGCGTGCGCCGGGGCGAGCGGACTTCTCTCGTCGTCGCCTTTCCCGAGGATCATGGCGACGAGAAGCTGCGTGGCCGCACCATCCGCTTCGACGTAACGGTCAAGGAGGTCAAGACCAAGGTCCTGCCGCCGGTCGACGACAGCCTCGCCCTCGAGGCGGGGCTGGAGGGGATCGAGACGCTCGAGGCCCTGCGCGAGCGCATTCGCCAGGACCTGCGCGACCGCGCGCGCCGCGACGGGGAGCGGCGCATGCACAGTGCGCTGCTCTCGGCGCTGGTCGATGCGCACGACTTCGAGTTGCCAAAGGCCCTCCTGCACCAGACCATTCACGGGTACATGCACGAGATGGGAGTCGAGGCGCACGGCGACGACCCCAGGGCCGAGGAGCTGCACAAGGCGCTGGAGCCGCGGGCGCAGCGCGAGTTGAAGGCGCAGTTCATCCTGGACGCGATCGCTGCGGCCGAGGGCATCGAGGTGACTCAGGATGAGATGGAGACCCGCGTCCGTGCCCAGATGGTGCAGGCCGGCAGGCGCGCCGACGAACTGCGCAAGCATTACTCGCGACCGGGCGCCGTGGCGGAATTGAGGCGCGGCTTAATGCGCGAAAAAGCGGCGCAAAAAGTGTTCGAGAGCGCGACCGTGCAGGAGCGGGAAGTGGACGAAAGCCAAGTTGCCGACCATGCCTAAACCCTATACCCTCCCTTCCTGTTCGGAGGGCCACGCCCGCGAGGTGTACATGAATCTGGTTCCCATGGTCGTTGAGACCACCGGTCGCGGTGAGCGGGCCTACGACATCTACTCGAGGCTCCTCAAGGAGCGAATCGTCTTCCTCACCTCCGACGTCAACGATCTCACTGCATCCCTTGTCACGGCTCAGCTTCTCTTCCTCGAAGCCGAGGATCCCGACAAGGACATCTACCTGTACATCAACTCACCCGGCGGGTCGGTGACGGCCGGTCTGGCGATCTATGACACGATGCAGTACATCCGCCCGCCCGTTTCGACGCTGTGCATCGGACAGGCCGCCAGCATGGGCGCCATCCTCCTGGCCGCGGGCGCGGCCGGGAAGCGTTACGCCCTGCCTCACGCGCGCATCATGATCCACCAGCCGATGGGCGGGGTTCAGGGCCAGGCCAGCGACATTGAGATCCAGGCCAGAGAAATCCTGCGGATTAGGCAGGAGCTCAATGTCATACTATCCAAGCACTCCGGTCAGGATCTGGACCGGATCGACAAGGAAACCGACCGGGATCGGTTCATGACGGGGGAGGAGGCGAAGTTGTTCGGCATCGTCGATCAGGTGATCACGAGCCGGCCGACGGCCGCATAAGGGTCCGGAGCCAGAGATGCGCAAACAGGGAGACGACAAGACCAAGGATCTGGTGTGTTCCTTCTGTGGGAAGGGACAGGAAGAGGTGCGCAAGCTCATTGCCGGTCCGACGGTGTACATCTGCGACGAGTGCATCGACCTCTGCAACGACATCATCGCCGAGGAGTGCGATCAGGAAGAAGCGATCAGCGCCGTCTCCTCGGTGCCCAAGCCTTCCGACATCAAGAAGGTCCTGGATCAGTACGTGGTCGGGCAGGAGCGTGCCAAGAAGGTCCTGGCCGTCGCCGTCCACAATCATTACAAGCGCATCGACTCCTCGATGGTGACCGGCGACGTCGAGCTGCAGAAGTCCAACATCCTTCTCATCGGCCCGACCGGGTCAGGCAAGACGCTGCTGGCACAGACGCTTGCGCGGTTCCTCCAGGTGCCGTTCGCGATCGCCGACGCCACCAGCCTGACCGAGGCCGGCTACGTCGGCGAGGACGTCGAGAACATCATCCTGTCGCTGCTGCAGAACGCGGATTATGACGTCGAGAAGTGCCAGCGCGGCATCGTCTACATCGACGAGATCGACAAGATCGCGCGCAAGGGCGACAACCCGTCGATCACGCGCGACGTCTCGGGCGAAGGCGTGCAGCAGGCGCTGCTCAAGATCATCGAAGGAACGACCGCGAGCGTTCCGCCCAAGGGCGGCCGCAAGCATCCGCAGCAGGAATTCCTGCAGGTCGACACGACCAACATCCTGTTCATCTGCGGCGGTGCCTTCGTCGGACTCGACGACATCATCCGGCGCCGCATCGGCATGAAGGGGATGGGCTTTGGCGCCGACATCCGCGCCAAGCGCGACGCCGACGGGGTCACCGTGCTGACCGAGGTCCAGACGGAGGACATGCTGAAGTTCGGCATGATTCCGGAGTTCGTCGGCCGCGTGCCGGTGATCGCGACCCTGCACGACCTTGACGAGGACTCGCTCGTGCGCATCCTCAAGGAGCCCAAGAACGCGCTCACCAAGCAGTACCAGAAGCTCTTCGAGATGGAGAATGTGCGCCTGAAGTTCACCGAGGGGGCGCTGCGCGCGATCGCGCGCGAGGCTTTCCGGCGCAAGTCGGGGGCTCGCGGCCTGCGCGCCATCATGGAAGAGATCATGCTGGAAGTGATGTATGATGTTCCTTCGCAGTCGGAGATCGAGGAAGTCGTGATCTCCGAAGAGGTCGTCGAGCGCAAGGACAACCCCATCATCGTCTATGCCAGTGCGACCCGCGCGAGCTAGCTGCTGCCGCGAAAACTGTCGTTCGCCGCAGGAGAGGATGGTGGCCCTGGTGGGGGCAGGAGAGAGGGGAAGGAATTCCAATGAGCAGTAAAGAGAGAGAGCCGATGATCTTCCGCAACCCGAGGTCGGGAGGCGAAGGGGAAGGCGAGAACAAGAAGTCTGCCGCCATTCCGCTGCTGCCGCTGCGCGACATCATCGTCTTTCCGCACATGGTCGTGCCCCTGTTCGTGGGCCGGCAGAAGTCCATCGCCGCCCTCGAGGCAGCGATGGCCGGAGACCACGCCATCCTCCTGGCCGCCCAGAAGGAGGCCAAGACGAACGATCCGACCGAGGCCGACATCCATGCCGTCGGCACGCTCGGTCAGGTCGTTCAGCTGCTTCGCCTGCCCGACGGCACGGTCAAGGTGCTGGTGGAAGGCAAGTATCGCGCGCGCGTGACCAGCTTCGCCCAGGAGGAGCGCTTCTTCTCGGTGCACATCGAGTCCATCGATGAGAACACCGCCACCGGCCCCGAGCTGGAGGCCCTGGTGCGCAGCGTCAACTCGACGTTCGAGGCCTACGTTCGCGCCAACAAGAAGATTCCGCCCGAGATGGTGATGACGGTGAACTCGATCGAGGACCCGTCACGTCTTGCGGACACGGTCGTCTCGCATCTGACCGTGAAGCTCGAGGACAAGCAGGATCTGCTCGAGACGTTCGACGTCTCCGAGCGCCTGGAGAAGGTGCTCGGCTTCATGCGTTCGGAGATGGAGATCCTCGAGGTCGAAAAGCGCATCCGCTCCCGCGTCAAGAAGCAGATGGAGAAGACGCAGAAGGAGTACTACCTCAACGAGCAGATGCGGGCGATCCAGAAGGAGCTCGGCGAGAAGGACGAGTTCAAGAACGAGATCCAGGAGCTCGAGGAGCGCCTCGCCAAGCTTAAGATGCCCGAAGAGGCACGCGAGAAGACCGAGAAGGAGATCAAGAAGCTCAAGATGATGTCGCCCATGTCGGCCGAGGCCACCGTGGTGCGAAACTACATCGACTGGATGCTGGCGCTGCCCTGGGGCGACTACTCGGAAGACCGCATCGACATCAAGGAAGCGCGCCGCGTCCTCGACGAGGACCACTACGGCCTGGAGAAGGTCAAGGAGCGCATCCTCGAATATCTGGCCGTGACCAAGCTGGTCGGCTCGATCAAGGGCCCGATCCTTTGCCTGGTCGGACCTCCAGGCGTCGGCAAGACCTCGCTCGGCCGCTCGATCTCGCGCGCCACCGGGCGCCAGTTCGTGCGCGTCTCGCTCGGCGGCGTGCGCGACGAGGCCGAGATCCGCGGCCACCGGCGCACCTACATCGGCGCGCTTCCCGGCAAGATCATTCAGGGCCTGAAGAAGGCCGGCAAGGGCAATCCCGTCTTCCTGCTGGACGAGGTCGACAAGATGTCGACCGACTTCCGCGGCGATCCCGCCTCGGCGATGCTCGAGGTGCTCGATCCAGAGCAGAACACCTCGTTCAACGACCACTACCTGGACGTCGACTACGACCTGTCCAAGGTGATGTTCGTGACCACGGCGAACATGCTCGACCGCATACCGCGGCCGCTGCAGGACCGCATGGAGATCATCCGCATCCCCGGCTACACCGAGCTGGAGAAGCTCAACATCGCGCGCGAGTTCCTCGTGCCCAAGCAGCGCGAGGCCAATGGCCTGGACGAGAACCAGCTCGTCTTCGCCGATGCGGCGCTGCTGATGATCATCCGCCGCTACACCAAGGAGGCGGGCGTCCGTAACCTGGAGCGCGAGATCGCGGCGGTCTGCCGCAAGGTCGCGGTCAAGGTCGCCAGCACCGAGAATCCCAAGATCGTCAACATCGGGGCCAAGGCCATCGAGAAGTACCTGGGGGCGCCCAAGTACCGCTACGGCCGCACCGAGGACGAGTCGATGGTGGGCATCGCCACCGGCCTTGCCTGGACCGAGATGGGCGGCGAGCTGCTCAACACCGAGGTCACCGTGCTGCCGGGCAAGGGCAAGCTGACCATCACCGGCCAGCTCGGCGAGGTCATGCAGGAGTCCGCGCAGGCCGCGATGAGCTACGTGCGCTCGCGCGCCATGGAGCTCGGCTTCCGGCCCGACTTCTACCAGTCGATCGACGTGCACATCCACGTTCCCGAGGGGGCCATCCCGAAGGACGGCCCGTCGGCGGGCATCACGCTGGCGACGTCGCTCGTCTCGGCGTTGACGCGCATGCCGGTGCGGCATGACGTGGCGATGACCGGCGAGATCACGCTGCGCGGGCGCGTGCTGCCGATCGGCGGTCTCAAGGAGAAGCTGATGGCGGCGCACCGCGCCGGCATCAAGAAGGTGATCATCCCCGCCGAGAATACCAAGGACATCCAGGAGCTGCCGACGACGATCCTGCGCGCGCTGGAGATCAAGTCGGTCGAGCACATGGACGAGGTCCTCGACGGCGCGCTGCTGTTGCCCGAAAGCCGCAAGTCGGTCTTCCTGATGACACGGCCGCGCGACCTCGGCGCGCTGCCGATGGAAGTGGAGCTCACGCAGCAGCAGGCGCCCCCGGCGCCGGCCGGCGAAACGCCCGCTCCGGGAGACGTGGTCACTCACTGATCCGCAGGGGTCTGGCACCTTTTCCGGCTTTGCGGAAAAGTGCCAGACCCCATTCTTCGACTCTACACGCATTGATGCTTAGATAACGAGCCGGCCCACCAAAGCAGCCGGCTCGCTTCGTTTCGGGCGGTTAGCTCAGCTGGTAGAGCAGCGGTTTTACACGCCGCGGGTCGGCGGTTCGATCCCGTCACCGCCCACGTCCCATCGCCGGCGCGGCCATGAGGCGACCGTCGAACTCGCCGCGCGCCGACTCGGGTTCGATCCCGTCACCGCCCACCTTCGTCACCGCGGAGACTGTGCGTGCTGCTGCACGACCTCGAGGAAGGCGGTGCCGTACTTTTCCAGCTTCGCATCGCCGACGCCGTGCACGCCGCGCATCTCCTGCAGCGTCCGCGGTCGTGCCGCCGCCATCTCGATGAGCGTACGGTCCGCGAACACGGCGTAGGCAGGCAGGCCGCGCGCCTTGGCCAGGTCCAGGCGCAGCACCTTGAGCGCGTCGAACAGAATCGTGTCGCACGATTGCAGCAGGGGAGGCGCCGCCTTGCCTCTGGCCTTCTTGTCGGCGCGTGATGGCCGCGGGACGAGCACGTCGCGCCGCAGCTCGACCTTCTCCTGCCCGCGCAGCACGCGCCGCCCGAATTCGGTCACCGTCCAGCGCCCGTGCTCGAGGATGTCCAGCGAGAGGACGCCCAGCGCGTAGAGCTGGCGAAAGATCGCGCGCCACTCGTTCGCGCTGCGGTCGGCGCCCACGCCAAACGTCGGAAGAGAGTCGTGGCTCCACCGGCGAATCGCATCGGTGGCGTTGCCCGTCAGGATCGCGATGAGATGCTCGCTGCCGAACCGCTCGCCCGTGCGCAGCGCGGCCGACATCGCTTTCTGCGCCTCGATGGTCCCGTCGAACAGCTCCACGCCGCCGATGCACAGGTCGCAGTTCCCGCACGTCGCCGACGGCTCGCCGAAGTACGCGAGCAGCGTCTGGCGCCGGCAGCGCGGCGCCTCGCACAGCGCCACCAGCGCGTTGAAGCGCTGGCGTTCGATGCGCTTGCGCTCGTCCGATGCCTCGCCCTGCTCGATCTGCGCGCGCCGCAGCCGCATGTCGTCGAGGCCGTAGAGCGTCAGCGTGTCGGCCGGCAGGCCGTCGCGGCCGGCTCGTCCGATCTCCTGGTAGTAGCCTTCGATGTTGGCGGGCAGGTCGGCATGGCACACGAAGCGCACGTCGGGCTTGTCGATGCCCATGCCGAAGGCGATCGTCGCCACCATGACCACGCCGTCCTCCTGCAGGAAGATGTCCTGGTTGCGGCTGCGCAGCTCCTGATCCAGGCCGGCGTGGTACGGCAGCGCCCGCACCCCTTCGGCCGCGAGCTGCTCCGCCAGCTCCTCGGTCCGCCGGCGCGAGGCGCAGTAGACGATGCCGCTGGCGCCGGCGTGCTCGCCGGCGAACGCGACGATCTGGCGGCGCGCGTTGTCCTTGGGCCGCATCGCCAGGCGCAGGTTGGGCCGGTCGAAGGAGCGTACGAAAGTCCTCGGCGGCGCTCCAAACAGCTTCTGCTCGATGTCGGCGCGCGTTGGCGCATCGGCCGTGGCGGTCAGCGCGATCACCTGCACGCCGCCGAGCTGCTCGCGCACCGTGCCGAGCGTCAGGTACTCGGGCCGGAAGTCATGGCCCCACTGCGAGACGCAGTGCGCCTCGTCGATGGCCAGCAGCGCCGCCCCGGCCTCGCGCAACGCCCGCACCGTCTCGTCGCGTACCAGGCGCTCGGGCGCCACGTAGAGCAGGCGCAGCGACTTCTCGCGCAGCGCCTGCTCGATGCGCCGGTTCTCCTGCAGGCCGTTGGAGGAGTTCCACGCCGCCGCCGCGATTCCGTACTCTCGGAGCTGGCCGACCTGGTCGCGCATCAGCGCGATCAGCGGGGAGACCACCACGGTCAGGCCGTCGCGGAGCAGCGCCGGAAGCTGGTAGCAGAGCGACTTGCCGCTGCCGGTGGGCATGACGGCCAGGACGTCGGCGCCCCCGAGCACGGCCTCGACGACCTCCTCCTGTCCGGGACGGAAGTCGGCGAATCCGAAGACGGATTGCAGAAGCGAACGGGCGTGGTCGAGCGCGGCCTGCATGACACCGCCACCGTGGCGGCGCGTGTGTACATAGCGGACCCGACGTCCAGGCTCGACCGCCGCGGTGCGTTCGTTGACGGCGAAGTCATGACTGCACGGTCATGTCGGAATCGTGCGACGGACGATCGGGAAGATCCTCGCTCGGCCTGGTGCGGCTCGGCGTGCTCGTGCAGCGGCTTCGCGCAAAACACCAGGACCGGCTCGCTACTGCGCGCGGGTGATGTCGGTCGTCAGGCCTGCTCGCGCAGCACGCGCGTGATGGGGACCTCAAGCCTGCTCGCGCAGCACGCGCTTGAGCACCTTTCCCGTGGGATTGCGCGGCAGCTCGGGCAGGAACACGATCTCTCGCGGGATCTTGTAGCGCGCCAGATGGTCGCGCACGTACTGCTTGAGGTCCTCGGCGCTGACGTTGTTGCCGTTGCGCAGCACGACGAACGCCTTCAGGCGCTGGCCGAATTCCTGGTCGGGCACGCCGAGCACGGCGGCCTCGTGCACCGCCGGATGATCGCAAAGCAGATCCTCGACCTCGCGCGGGAAGACGTTCTCGCCTCCGGAGATGATCATGTCGTCGTCGCGGCCCTCGACGAACAGCAATCCGTTCTCGTCGAAACGCCCGACGTCGCCCGAGGACATGAGGCCCTGGATGACCTCCTTGTTGCCGCCGCCGGTGTAGCCCTCGAACTGATTGTCGTTGCCGACGAAGATTCGGCCGGTCTTGTTGGGGCCCACGACCTCGCGCCCCTCGGCGTCGAACAGCTTGACGATGGTGCCGCGCGGCGCGCGGCCGGCGGTGCCCGGCGCCGAGCGAAGCTCGTCGGGCATGGCGATAGTCGCCTGCGCGACCTCGGTGGATCCGTAGAAGTTGTAGAGATTGTCGCCGAACGTATCCATCCATCGCAGCGCCAGCTCGCCCGGCAGTGCCGAGCCGCTCGCCGCCACCACACGAAGAGAGCGCGTGTTGTACTTGCGGATCACCTCCGGCGGCAGCGCCAGGATCCGCTGCAGCATCACGGGCACGACCGCGAGCACATCGGGACGGTGCTCGTGAATGGTCCGAAGCGTGTCTTCCGGATCGAAGCGGCGCCGCAGGATCACCGTGCACGACAGGATCGACGACAGCATCAGGTGCGCGCCGCCCCAGGAATGGAACGTCGGCGCGGCGATGAAGCTCTTCTCTTCCATGCGCAGCGGCATACGACCGAGAAGGCCGACGAGCGTATCCAGGCTCGTCCGCCGCGGCGGTCGCTGCGCGCCTTTGGGCGTGCCGGTGGTGCCCGAGGTCAGGATGGTGGTGCGGCCATGCTTCGCGGGTGCCGGCAGCTCCGAGGAATCGTGAGTTCGCGTCAGCTCCTCGAGCGTCGGGTACGGGCTGGTTCCCTCCGCCAGCGTGACGAAACGCTTGCGGTTGCCGGCGCCGGCGCTGACGATCGGCTCGAACTCCTCATCGTACAGGACGATCTGCGACTGCTCGCGCTCGAGCACCTCGCTCAGCTGCGGCGCCGCAAAGCCGGTGTTGAGCAGCATCGTGTTGGCGCCGATCTTGTTCAGCGCGATCATGGCCTCGACGAAGCCGCGATGGTTGCGCGCGAACAGGCCCACTCCATCGCCGCATCGGACGCCCGCCGCCATCAGACCGCGCGCGATCGAGTTGCTGCGCCGGTCGATCTCGCCGAACGTCAGCGGCGCGCCGACCTCGTCGACCAGGCCCACGTCGTTGGGCCGCCGGGCGGCCGAGGCCGCCACGCCGCCGGCAACGGTCGAGCCCCATTTGCCCATCGCCTTGCCGAGGCCCATGAGGACCGGCGGCCACAGCAATCCGACGTCACCCAGAACCTGGAACACCTCCAGCGTGCGCTGCAGCGTCCCTCCTTGACCCGTACCCCTGGTGCTCATGCGGCACTCCCTACGACAGAGGCGCCTCCGAGGCGAGCGTTGGGTGGCAAGATTTGCCCGTGTCCTCCTTTGCTGTTAGGTAGCCGGGCTCGGTCGTTTGCCACGGCCTCCAAGGGAGGCCGAACATGCGCTGGTCGCGGACCTGCGCAGGAAGGAACGGGGTCGTAGTTCAGTCGGTTAGAACGCTGGCCTGTCACGCCAGAGGTCGCGAGTTCGAGTCTCGTCGGCCCCGCCATTCTCCCTGACATCCGGTGGCGCGCCCGAGAGGAAGCATGCAGAAGGTCACCAAGAGCCTGTCCGTCGAAGCCGCGCGCGCGGCCCGCAAGTGGTACGTGGTCGACGCCAACGAGCAGGTGCTCGGGCGCCTGGCCACGCGCGTGGCCGCCGTCCTGCGCGGCAAGCACAACCCGGCGTTCACGCCCCATGTCGATTGCGGCGACTTCGTCGTCGTCATCAACGCCGACAAGGTGCGGCTGACGGGCAACAAGGCCGAAGGCAAGATCTATTACAGCTACTCGGGCTATCCCGGCGGCATCCGCGAGCGCACCGCCGGCGAGATCCTGGCCACCCGCCCGGAGGAAGTCATCCGCAAGGCCGTAACCGGCATGCTGCCGCGCAACCGCCTGGGCCGCCAGCTCGCCAAGAAGCTCAAGATCTACACCGGCAGCGAACACCCGCATGTCGCCCAGACGCCTGCGCAGCTCAGCGTCTGAGCAGCAACGAAACGGAAAACAAGATGGCAGCAGGACCTCAGCCCACGCTCGCAACCGGTAAGCGCAAGACGGCAATCGCCCGCATCTGGCTCAAGCCGGGTCTAGGCAAGATCACGATCAACGAACGCGAGATCGACGACTACTTTCCGCGTCCAACCTCGCGGATGATCATCGCCCAGCCGTTCGAGGTGGTTGGGCGGCCGTCCGGCTACGACGTCGTCGTCAAGGTCCGGGGCGGCGGCATCTCGGCGCAGGCCAGCGCGGTTCGGCACGGCATCAGCCGCGCGCTGGCGGGCTCGGAGCCCGAGCTGCGGCCGGCACTGAAGAAGGCGGGCTTCATGACGCGCGACTCCCGAGTGGTCGAGCGCAAGAAGTACGGCCGTCACAAGGCGCGCAAGCGTCCGCAGTACTCCAAGCGATAGTCCGATGGCGGGCGCCACGCTCATCCGAGTGGCCGTCGTCGGTGCGACGGGCTACTCGGGAGCCGAGCTCGTCCGCCTGCTATCGCGTCATCCCAACGTCCAGCTGACCGTCGTCACCTCCGAGCAGGCCGCCGGCGCCGCGCTCGGCAGCGTGCACCGCACGCTCGCGTTCACGGGCCTCAGCCTGGAGGCGGTTGACGCCGCCGCCATCGCGCCGCGTGCCGACATCGCGTTCACGGCGCTGCCGCACGGCGCCTCCACGCCCGTGGTGGCGGCGCTCGTCGACCGCGGCGTGCGCGTCGTCGACGTCGGCGCCGACTTCCGCTTCCAGGACGTCGAGCTGTACACGAAGTGGTACGGCCAGCATGGGGAGCCGCAGCTGGCGCGAGAGGCGGTGTACGGGCTGACCGAGTTCGCACGCGAGCAGGTCGCCGGCGCGCGCCTGGTCGCTAATCCCGGCTGCTATCCCACCGGCGCGCTGATGGGCCTGATCCCGCTGGCCGCGCACATTCGCGGCCCTGTGTTCGTCGATTCCAAGTCGGGAACCAGCGGCGCGGGCCGCGGCGCCAAGGTCGACCAGCTTTTCGCCGAGGTCACGGAGAACATCCGGCCGTATTCGGTGGGCAGGCATCGCCATCAGCCGGAGATCGCCAGCCAGCTGTCGGCTCATGCCGGCGAGAAGCGACAGGTCGTGTTCTCTCCGCATCTGCTGCCGGTCGCGCGCGGCCTGCAGACGACGATGTATCTCGACATTCCTGAGGACGTCGACGTCGGCGAGCTCCTGCACCGTCGCTACGACGGCGAGCCGTTCGTGCGCCTGCTCGAAGGCGGCGCGATGCCCGAGCCGCGCGCGGTGCGCGGCACCAACATGATCGAGATCGCCTGGCTGCGAGAGCCCGACAGCGGGCGCGTGGTGGTGCTGACGGCCATCGACAACCTCGGCAAGGGGGCGGCGGGGCAGGCCGTGCAGAACATGAACTGCATGATCGGCGCGCCCGAGACGAGCGGCCTCGACCTGCTGCCGGCGCTTCCGTAGAGCACGCCTCGCGTCCACGCAGAGACGTCAGCTCGCCATCATTCTCCAGCCCAGCATCGGCAGCACGACGATGCTGGCGAAGAACGCGACGTTGACCAGCACGCCGACGTAGGCGAGGGCGATCACGGCGATGTCGTCTTCCATCGTCCCCACCGCAAGAAGCATCACGACGATGGCCGGCAGGCTGTTGGTGAACGGGATGGGCAGTGGCAGCGAGAACACCAGCGCGTGCAGCACCCACAGCACGGCGTTGAAGTAGCGCAGCCCGCGCATCGCCAGCATGTCCCGGGCGCGCGGCCGGATGAACCGCTCCAGGCGCGCCAGCAGCCGCTCCAGCGCACTGCAGATGCGGTCGATGGTGCGTGGATCGATGGTCACGCGCGCCAGCCGCCGCGGCACCCACGGCGCACGGTCGAGAGCCGCGAACACGCCGAGCATCGCCACGACGAGGCCCAGCACCGTCGATATGCCGGGCAGCGGAATCGGTTGGAGGAAGGGCAGCATGAGGAACACCGCCAGAAAGGCGTGTCCCTGCGGTCCGGAAATTTCGAGAAGATCATGGACCGAGAGCGCGCCGTGCCGGGCGCGCTCTCGGATCCGATGCAGCGTCTCGCTGAAGCGATGTCCGTGCGGTGAGGCCGCGGACGTCGCGGCTCTAGCGACGTCCGTGCCCGCCGCCATGTCCCCCGCCGCCCTTGCCGCCGCCACTGGCACGGCCGCCGCCACCGCCGCCACCGCCGCGGGAGCCTTGCATGCGCGCGCCGCCGCCGCTGGATCGCTGAATGTTCCCGCTGGGACGGCCCGATCGGCCACTGGAGCGCTGAACCTGCGGCGCGGAGCGGCCGGAGCCGCCGCCGCGAATTTCGCGCGCGCCGCGCGAGGAAGGCGCCGTGCGCACCGAGCTCTTGCCGCGGCTCGGAGGCGTCGAGGAGCGGATGGAGCGGCTGGAGCCGCCGTCGCGCTCGCGCATGTCCTGCGTGCGGATGCTGCCGCGGCGTCCCCGCTCCTGGCCGCGAACGCTTCCGCCGCGCTCGCGCAGCTCCTGCGTTCGCACGCTGCCGCCGGCGCCGCGGCCGCCCACGCTGCCGGTTTCCCAGCGGCGCTGGCGCTTCCAGTCGTCCCAGTTGCTGCGCACGCTGTCGTAGGACAGCCTTTCATAGTTCCACGGTCGACCGCGCCAGCGACGGCTGCGGTACTCATCGCGCCAGTTGCTGCCGATGGTCGTGTAGAAGGTGGGAACTCCCGAGTAGTAGCCCCAGTCGCGATCGTAGTAGCGCGAGCGGTACCAGCGACCCTGCCATGGGCGCCACCACCAGCCATCCACGAAGAACAGATCGACGCCGTAGTCCGGAACCGCGTAGACGTAGGTGCCTGGAAACACGACCAGGCTCGGCGGTGCCGAAAGCACGATCGGCGGCGGCAGCGGCACGCTGATGCCGACGCCTACACGAACTTCGGCCGGCGCGGGTGCGGTCGCACCGAGCGTGCAAGCCGTAGCCAGTGCCAGGGCGGACAGGAATAATCGTCTTTTTCTCATTGGCCGGATCCTCTGCTCTGGTCCCGCTTGCGCCTGCGCCGTGGCACACGCGCATCCCGTAGGGACGCGGCGCCGGCGATCGTCATTCGAGAAGCGAGCGCAATCCCCTCACGTGTGGGTCCGTCGCCTGGTTTCGCCGCGGCGAGCAATGCGCCGCGCCTGCTCGGACTATCCCTTGATGCCCGCGACCGGCGGCACTGCACCCAGGCGCTTCCGCTTGGCAGCAACGCACGGACGCGGCGCCTGCCGCCACTGGCGCGCCACGATCAGCGCCGCTGCGCTCCGTCCTCGAGCATCTTTCGAGGGTGCTGCCCGAGCGCGTGCCCCATGAACGGTGGATGGATGCTGTAGCCGAGCAGGCTCTGCACACGCTCCGACATCGCGCGCGCTCGCTGCGGCGAGATCGACAGGAAGTAGTTCTCCTGCGGGCGTGCCCACGGCTCGCAGTACTGGTTCGACAGCGCCAGACGCGGCTCCCGGCTGCGGTTCGCGCCGCCGCGATGGACGAGCGTGCCGAGGAAGACGACGACCGACCCCGGCGGCATCGTCACCGGCATGAGCTGCCGCTGCACGGCCTCGGGCAGCTCCGGTTCCACCGGCTTGCCGCCGGTGCGCGTCTGGAAGTCGATGCGGGCCAGCAGATCGCCGACCTCTTCATCGCTCCAGCGATGGCTGCCGGGAATGATCTGCGTGCCGCCGTTCTCCTCGGTGAAGGCATCGATCGCCCAGATCGTGCTGACGCTGATCGCCTTTCGCGGGCGGGCGATGCGGTAGAAGGCATCGTCGGTGTGCAGAGGCTGGGAGGTTTCGCCCGGCAGGATGCGGATCGCCTGTGAGGCGGTCAGCAGGAAGTTCGGCTCCAGCAGCGCCTCGCAAAGCGCCATGATCGCGGCGTGCTCCGCAAGCGCCTCCAGGGCCGGGCCGACGCCGACCAGGCTGTAGACCCGCTGCGTCAGATGGCCTTCGAAGTTGTTGCGGCCGATGTCGTCGTCGCTCAGGTGCGGCGCGAGCTGCCGTCGGATCTGCGCGATCTCGCCTGCCGACAGCACCTCGGGGAGCACGACGTAGCCGTGATCCGAGATCGCCTGGAGCCATTCCTCGACGGCGCGACGCATGCACGAGATGTAGCCGAGGAGGGCGTCGACGGCCAAGCGCGGCGTGCGCGGCCGCCGCCTCGCCGCCGCTTCAAGCATCGCGACCGATGTAGAGGAAGGCGGCGATGACGCCGAACACCGCGTTGGCGATCCAGGCCGCGACCACTGGCGACATCGCTCCGGTGCGTCCGGCGGAAAGAGCCAGGCCGGTCAGGATCCAGTAGGCGAAGCCGATGACGAGGCCGAGCCCCAGACTGGAGGCAACGCCGCTGCGCGGCCCGCTGCGCAACGCCAGCGGAAGGCCCATCAGCGTCACCACCAGACCCGCGAACGGCCATGCGAGCTTGTGATGCAGATCCACCAGGAACTCGTCGGCGCCCAATCCGCGCGCCTGAAGCTGCGCGATCTGCTCGCGGAGCTGGCGGAAGCTGAACTCTTCGGAGCGCCGCTTGCGCGCGGCCAGGTTGTCGGGATCTTCGTGCAGCTCGAATTCGCCCGCAGTCAGCGGCCGCACCTGGACGTTGCCGGGCGAGAGCAGATCCTTGACCACGCCGGCCGCGCCCTGCCAGCGACCGTCGTGCCAGCGCATGGATCCGACGTCGATGATGCGATGGAGACGAAAGGCGGCATCCGATTCGTAGATGGTCAGGCCGGAGATCTCGCGCTTGCCGGCATCGTAGCGTCGGATGTGCACGAAGCCGCGATCGCTCTGATACCAGATCGAGGCGCTGTCGAAGACTCCCCGGTACGCCTTCTGCTTGAGCTCCACGTCCCAGATCCAGCGTGAGCGTGACGCCGCCACCGGCACCACGTTCTCGTTCCAGAACAACGCGGCGATACTCAGAACCGCCGAGACCGCCAGGATCGGAAGAGCCAGCTGCCAGGAGCTCAGACCGCAGGCCTTGAGCGCGAGGATCTCGCGATTGCGCGTCAGCAGCGCCAGCGACAGCAGCGCGGCGAGCAGGCTGGCTGCGGGGAAGATGTCGTAGAGGATCTTCGGCAGCTTGGCCAGGAAGTAGAGCACCACGCGCGACCAGGAGGGCGCGAACGGTACGACCTCGCCGACGCGATCGAAGACGTCGATGATCAGGTAGAGGCCGCACGCCGCCGCCATGCCGAGGACGAACACCCGCAGGTACTGAAGGATGAGGTAGCGCGACAGGATCGACATCAGAGACCGCTCGACGCGGGCTGCGCGCGGCGCAGCGAAAGGCGCGGCAGGATCAGGCGGTCACGCGCCGCACGCAGGAGCATCCACAGGCCGGCCGCCGCCATCGCCGCGTTGGGCAGCCACATCGCCAGCGCCG
The DNA here is from genome assembly GCA_035626395.1 of Candidatus Limnocylindrales bacterium. Taxonomy (NCBI): domain Bacteria; kingdom Bacillati; phylum Chloroflexota; class Candidatus Limnocylindria; order Candidatus Limnocylindrales; species Candidatus Limnocylindrales bacterium. The sequence goes on from DASPNR010000027.1 coordinate 44,223, forward strand.
GCGGCATCGCGCCGGCGCGAGAGGCTGCCACCGCCATGCTCAGCAGCGCATAGTAGACCAGGATGACGACGACGCTGACCGCCGCTCCGCGTCCGCGCGCCGAGCGCGTCGGCTGCGCGCCGAGTGCGGCGCCGATCAGTGCCAGGACGACGGGAACGGACGAGAGCGCGAACCGGCGATGAATCTCGATGCCCGCATCGACGGCGCGCCGGCGATCGCCGCCGCGCCGCTCGGCCATCAGCTCTTCCCAGCTCATGCTGCCGGGCTCGTCGCTCGCCGCGTTGCCGCCGGTCACGGTGCGAAGCTCCAGCTGCACCTCGAGCGAGCGGAAGTCGGTGACGTCGTAGTCGTTGGCGTTCTCGTGAGCGACGACGCTGGTGCCGTCGAGCAGCTGCAGGAAGAGCGAGCCGTTGTGCTCGTTGGCGCCGACGCGGCCAGCTTGAGCGAAGACGGTGGTGCGGCTGTCGGGCGTGCGCTCGTCGGCCAGCATGACGCCGGAGATGGTGCCGGTGCTGCCGTCGACACGATCGACGTAGACGACCATGCGCTCGAAATCCGTGTTGAAGAAGCGCGGCCGCAAGGCGGCGGTGGCGCGCGTCTTGGCGATCTCGAAGACGGTGCGCTCGAGCTCGCGGTGTCCCCACGGGCGTGCCGTCATCGCCAGCGCGAGCGTCGCGGCAGCCACCGCCAGCGACAAGGCCAGCACCGGCCGCAGCATGTCGTAGAGCGAGATGCCCGCCGCTCGCAGCGCCACCAGCTCGCAGTCGGCGCCGAGGCGACCGAAGGCAACGACGACGCCGAGCAGGAACGACATCGGCAGCGTGGCTTCGAGAAAGGTCGGCACGATGCAGACGAGCAGCCGCAGCACCAGGCTTCCCGGCACTCCACGCGCCACGATCATCTCGATCAGGTCGACGACCCGCGCGGCGAACAGCACGAAGGAGAAGATGAGGATGCCGGCAAGGAATGCTGTGCCGATCTCGCCGAGGAGGTATCTGCGCAGCGTACGGCCCACGGAGCGCGAGCGTACACGAGCATCCCCCCGCACAAAGCGCGCAGCGACGCACAGGCCAGCGCCCGCGCGGCCTCGCGGCGCCGGCGTCCGCTGCGTCTGCGGCGGCGCAGGCCTCCGCAAGTCCGCGGCTCGCGGCCACGGCGGCGCCGGCGATCGGGCGGGTACGTTGGTACGTGCGACCTCGTACGCTATAGCAGCGGCCCTCATGCCTCGTCGTGAACGCAACCGCAGCGGCGCGCGCCGCGGTCCTTCGCACTCCGGCGACGACGGCTCCCGCATCGCCGTTGCCGGTCCTAACGCGGTCGAAGCCGCGCTGTCGGCCAGGGGCGCCTCGAGCGTCGCCAGGGTCTTCCGGGTCTTTCTGGAGGAGCCGGCGCCGCGCCGGGCGCACGCCCTGGCGCACCAGGCACGCGAAAGCGGCATACCGGTCTCGACGATGGGAGCGGGAGAATGCGATCGTCTGGCCGGCGCTCGATGCCAGGGCATCGCCGCCGAGGTCGGCTACGCCTACGCGGATCTCGACGACCTCCTGGCCCGGCAGGGCCTGCTCGTGTTCCTCGATTCGATCGCCGACCCGCACAACCTCGGTGCCATCCTGCGCACGGCCGAGGCCGCCGGCGCCATCGGGGTCGTGTTGCCCGAGCGGCGCGCGGCCCACGTCACGGCCACGGTCATGCGCGTGTCGGCCGGCGCGGCCATCTATCTGCCCGTGGCACGCGTCACGAACCTGGTCCGGGCCATGCAGAGCGCGCGCGAGGCCGGCTTTTTCCTTCTGGGCCTGGCCGCCTCGGCGTCGGCCGCGCTGCCGCGCGGCAGCGCCGAGGACCCGCGGCTTGGCGACAGAGTCGGCCTGGTCGTGGGCGGGGAGGGCGAGGGAATGCACCGCCTGGTGGCCGAGAACTGCGACGAGCTGGTGCGCCTGCCGATGCGCGGACGGGTGGAGTCGCTCAACGCGTCGGTGGCCGCGGCGCTGGCCATCTACCGGCTGCTCGACCAGCGACTTTTTTCGTCTTCGAGGGGCGGCAAGTCAGGTTGACACCGTGCGTAATGGTTGATAGCCACTCGCGTTTGCGTTTGGTCCCGACACGGCACGAAGACACCGGCGTAGCAACACTGCGGCGCGGGATCGGGCCGGCGGGATCGGTCGAGCGACCACCTTCTCGGAATGTGCGCGCCCGGTTTCGAAGCTAGGAACAACGAGTGCCGATGTAGCTCAACTGGCAGAGCAACTGATTTGTAATCAGTAGGTTGCCAGTTCGAGTCTGGCCATCGGCTTTCAGATGTACGGGAGATGATCTGGGTTCGGGGAGAGGTACCCGAGTGGCCAAAGGGAGCAGACTGTAAATCTGCCGGCGAACGCCTACGGAGGTTCGAATCCTCCCCTCTCCACCATCTCCATGTCCTGGACCGAGCTTCGAACGGATGCGCGAACACGAGGAAGGGCTGCTCGAACCGAAGGTTTTACGCGGGAGTAGCTCAGATGGTTAGAGCATCAGCCTTCCAAGCTGAGGGTCGCGAGTTCGATTCTCGTCTCCCGCTTTCTGCAGTGAGAAGGGCGCGCGTTACACGACGATAGAACCAGGCAGAAGCCCACGTAGCTCAGTCGGTAGAGCACGTCCTTGGTAAGGACGAGGTCACCGGTTCAAGTCCGGTCGTGGGCTCCAGAACAAGAGGTACTGGACCGCAAGGGAGTTCGGAGAAGCAATGGCCAAGGAGCAATTCAAGCGCACCAAACCGCACGTCAACGTGGGCACGATCGGCCACGTCGACCACGGCAAGACCACGCTGACGGCGGCGATCACGCTGGTGCAGTCGAAGAAGGGGTTCGGCAGCTACGTGGCC
>DASPNR010000028.1 GCA_035626395.1 Candidatus Limnocylindrales bacterium
GGCCACGTAGCTGCCGAACCCCTTCTTCGACTGCACCAGCGTGATCGCCGCCGTCAGCGTGGTCTTGCCGTGGTCGACGTGGCCGATCGTGCCCACGTTGACGTGCGGTTTGGTGCGCTTGAATTGCTCCTTGGCCATTGCCCTTGCTCCTGTGTTCTCTGTGCGGCTTTGGTCAGGCGCCGACGGCCCGCGCCGTCAGCTCCTCCGATACCGAGTTCGGCACCGGCTCGTAGTGATCGAATTGCATCGTGTAGGTGGCGCGTCCCTGCGTGCGCGAGCGCAGCTCGGTGGAATAGCCGAACATGTTCGCCAGCGGCACGTGGGCGGCGACGACCTGCGCGCCGGCGCGTCCGGTCATGCTCTGGATGCGGCCGCGGCGGCTGTTGAGGTCGCCGATGACGTCGCCCATGTACTCTTCGGGCACCACGACCTCGACGGCCATGATGGGCTCGAGCAGCACCGGCGATGCCTTGCGAGCGGCCTCCTTGAACGCCATCGACGAGCAGATCTTGAACGCCATCTCGCTCGAATCGACCTCGTGGTAGGAGCCGTCGTACAGGCGCACCTTGCAGTCGATGACCGGATAGCCGGCCAGCGGCCCCGCCGTCAGCGCGTCCTTGAGGCCCTTTTCCACCGCCGGAATGTACTCGCGGGGGATCGCGCCGCCCTTGATGGCGTCCTCGAACTCGAAGCCCTTGCCCGCAGGCAGCGGCGACAGCTCGATGGCCACTTCGGCGAACTGGCCGCGGCCGCCGCTCTGCTTGGCGTAGCGCAGCTTGTGGTCCACCTGCTTGCGCACCGTCTCGCGGTACGCGACCTGCGGCTTGCCGACGTTGGCGTCGACCTTGAACTCGCGCGTCATGCGATCGACGATGATCTCCAGGTGCAGCTCGCCCATGCCCGAGATCAGCGTCTGGCCGGTCTCGTCGTCGTGGCTGACGCGGAAGCTCGGATCCTCGTGAGCGATCTTCTGGAGGGCGACCGAAACCTTCTCCTGATCGGCCTTGGTCTTGGGCTCGATGGCCACCGAGATCACCGGCTCGGGGAAGGTCATGCTCTCGAGCAGCACCGGGGCCTTGGGATCGCACAGCGTGTCGCCGGTGACCGCGCTCTTCATGCCGACGCAGGCGACGATGTCGCCGGCCAGCACTTCCTCGACGTCCTCGCGCTGGTTGGCGTGCATCTTGAGGAGGCGGCCCACGCGCTCCTTCTTGTCGCGCGTGACGTTGTAGACCTGGTCGCCGACCTTGGCCTGTCCCGAATACACGCGCATGAACACGAGCGTGCCCACGAACGGATCGGTCATGATCTTGAACGCCAGCGCCGAGAACGGCTCGTTGTCGTCGGCCCTGCGCACCAGCTCGTGGTCGGGCCGGCCGGGCTCGATGCCGGTGACCGGCGGGATGTCGTTGGGCGACGGCAGGTAGTCGACGACGCCGTCCAGGAGCGACTGCACGCCCTTGTTCTTGAAGGCGGAGCCGCAGATCACCGGCACCAGCTTCATCTGAATCGTGGCCTTGCGGATCGCGGCCATGAGCTCGTCGGCGCCGACCTCGCGGCCCTCGAGGAACTTCTCGAGGATGGCTTCGTCGGTGTCGGCCACCGCTTCGACCAGCGCTTCGCGCGCGGCCTGGGCGGCGTCCTTCATGTCATCAGGGACCGGATTGCGCAGGACCGTCCAGCCGAGGTCGCGCTCGTCCCAGGTCACCGCCTCCATGCGCAGGAGATCGATGACGCCGGTGAAGTTCTCCTCGGCGCCGATCGGGATCTGCACCGGCACGGCGGGCGCGCGCAGGCGATCGCGGATCTGGCTGACGACGTTGTCGAAGTCCGCACCGACGCGATCCATCTTGTTGATGAACGCCATGCGCGGCACGCGGTAGCGGTCGGCCTGACGCCACACCGTCTCCGACTGCGGCTCCACGCCGCCGACCGCGCAGAAGACGGCAACGGCGCCGTCGAGCACGCGGAGCGAGCGTTCCACTTCGATCGTGAAATCGACGTGGCCGGGCGTGTCGATGATGTTGATGCGGTGATCGCGCCAGGAGCAGGTCGTCGCGGCCGACGTGATCGTGATCCCGCGCTCCTGCTCCTGCTCCATCCAGTCCATCGTGGCCGCGCCGTCATGGACTTCGCCGAGCTTGTGGCTGATGCCCGTGTAGAACAGGACGCGCTCGGTCGTGGTGGTTTTGCCGGCATCGATATGCGCCATGATGCCGATGTTGCGCGTGCGGGCGAGGGATACTTTACGAGCCATGATCTTCAACAGCCGGGGCGGATGCGCCTCTGCAGCTCCTCCGGTTACCAGCGGTAATGGGCGAAGGCCTTGTTGGCCTCGGCCATGCGATGGGTGTCTTCACGCTTCTTGACCGCGCCGCCGCGGTTGTTGGCGGCATCGATCAGTTCGCCGGCGAGCCGATCGCGCATCGTGCGCTCGGGCCGGCTGCGTGCATTGGAAATGAGCCAGCGGATCGCCAGGGCCGTCTGGCGCGAAGCACGCACTTCGACGGGAACCTGGTAGGTTGCGCCGCCAACGCGCCGCGAGCGGACCTCGACGGCGGGGCGGATGTTGTCGAGAGCACGCTTGAACAGCTCGACGCCGCTTTCCTTCGTGCGGTCTTCGACGAGCTGGACGGCGCCGTAGAAGATGGCCTCGGCGGTGCTCTTCTTGCCGGCCATCTGCATGGAATTGATGAACTGCGTGACGACCTTCTCGTGATAGAGCGGATCGGGCAGCAGCTCGCGCTTCTTGGCAGGTCCTTTTCGCGACATCGTCTCTTACCGAATGCCTATCGCACTACTTGGGGCGCTTGGCGCCGTACTTGGAACGGCCCTGGCGGCGGTCGGTGACGCCGACCGAATCCAGGGTCCCGCGAACGATGTGGTAGCGGACTCCGGGCAGGTCCTTGACGCGGCCGCCGCGGATCAGGACGACCGAGTGCTCCTGCAGGTTGTGGCCCACGCCAGGAATGTAGGCGGTCACCTCGATGCCATTGGTCAAACGCACACGCGCCACCTTGCGTAGAGCCGAATTCGGCTTTTTAGGTGTGGACGTATAGACGCGCGTGCAGACGCCCCGGCGCTGCGGCGACTTGTCGAGCGCGGGCGCGGCAGTCTTCATGGCAATCTTTTGCCTGCCCTTGCGGACAAGCTGGTTGATCGTCGGCACTCGGAACTCCTTAATGGCCTAATTGGTCCGGTCACGTCTGCACGGTTGCCTAGGATGCCTCGTTGCGGACACCCCGGCGGCACTCCGTGCGGGCGCCGAATGACGCCCCGCCCGATCCAAAGAACCCGGGAAACTACGTTTGCCCCGCAGAGACGTCAAACGTCCGCGACGCACCGCATTTCGTTTTTAAATTCGCCTACCTTTCCAAACCCGCCCGCCGGCCGGCGCGCCCCTGCGCCGAACCGCCGCCCCATCCACTCACTTTTGTCACCTCTGGCCCCAGCCGGCCTGCCGCATCTCATTGAGGGCTGCTGGACCGGGCAGTCATCCGCTCCTCCCGCACTCCGTCCCGACTCACCCCTGACGAATCGTCCGAGCCGCGCCCGCGGGGCGTCCCGAGCGGGCCGGGGCCGTCTCTGCGGCGGACCGTCGGGTTCCCCCCGTGGATCCGCCGTGGACATGACCCCGGCCCCGCCCGCTGTCGTTCCAACCCGCCGGCAACCAGCAGCCCGGCGGTCAATTACATGCCCAGGTGCAAGGCCTGGGTAAGGTCGTCCTCTGCCTTCTCGCCCACTCCCGGCACGTCGATCTCGACGCTGGTGTAGGTGGCCACGCCCGTTCCGGCAGGAATGAGCCGGCCCATGATCACGTTCTCCTTGAGCCCGCGCAGATGGTCGGTCCAGCCGTTGACCGAGGCCTCCGTCAGCACCTTGGTCGTCTCCTGGAACGATGCCGCCGAGATGAAGCTCTCGGTGGCCAGGCTGGCCTTGGTGATGCCGAGCAGCATCGGCTCGGCGATAGCCGGCCGCTTGCCCGCATCGAAGAGCGCGCGGTTCGTCTCCTCGAAACGCCACTTCTCGATCTGATCGCCGACCAGCAGCCCCGAGTCGCCCGCATCGCGGATTCGAACGCGGCGCAGCATCTGGCGCACGATCACCTCGATGTGCTTGTCGTTGATGCGGACGCCCTGGAGACGGTAGATCTCCTGCACCTCGTCGACGAGGTAGGCCGCCAGCTCCTTCTCGCCCTTGACGGTGAGAATGTCGTGCGGGTTGGAGGACCCGGCGTGGAGCTGCTGTCCGGCGCGGATGTAGTCGCCTTCCTGCACCAGGATGTGCTTGCCCTTGCCGATCAGGTACTCGCGCGGCTCACCGACCTCGGGCGTGACGATGATCTTGCGCTTGCCCTTGGTGTCCTTGCCGAAGCTGACCACGCCGTCGATGTCGCTGATGGCGGCCACTTCCTTCGGACGCCGTGCCTCGAACAGCTCGGCCACGCGCGGCAGACCGCCGGTGATGTCCTTGGTCTTGGTGGTCTCTCGCGGAATCTTCGCGACCACGTCGCCCGGCGTCGTCTCGTGTCCTTCCTCGACGTTGAGGTAGGCGCCCTCGGGCAGTGCGTAGCGAGCATCGCCGCCGCGCGGACGCGTCATCGGCTTGCCGGTGGCGTCGCGGATGACGATGGCCGGGCGGCGGTCCTTGGCCTGCTTGGAGGCCGTGATGACCTTGGTCGCGAGGCCCGTGTTCGGATCGACGCGCTCCTCCATCGTCTCGCCGTCGACGATGTCCTCGAAGTGCGCGGTTCCGCCGACTTCCGTGATGATCGGCGTCATGAACGGATCCCACTCGGCCACCAGCTCGCCGGCCTTGACGCGCTCGCCGTCGCGCTTGCGAAGGCGCGCGCCGTGCACGAGCGGATAGCGCTCGCGCTCGCGGTGCTGGCCTTCCTCGAGAACCTCGACGATCGACACTTCCGCGTTGCGGTTCATGACGACCAGGTTGCTCTCGCGGTCGACCACGAACTCGACGTTGTTGAACTTGATGACGCCGTCGTTGCGCGGCTCGAGCGTGGTCTGCTCGGCTCGCCGCGAGGCCGTGCCGCCGATGTGGAAGGTCCGCATCGTCAGCTGCGTTCCCGGCTCGCCGATGGACTGCGCGGCGATCACGCCGATGGCCTCGCCCACGCCGACCAGATGCCCGCGCGCCAGGTCGCGGCCGTAGCACAGCGCGCACACGCCGCGGCGGGCCTGACACGTCAGCACGGACCGGATCTTGACCCGCTCGACGCCGGCGTTCTCCACCACCTCGACCAGGCCCTCGTCGATCTCGCGATTGGCGGGGACCAGTACGTCGTTGGTGAACGGATCGACGATGTCTTCGAGGGCCACGCGTCCGAGGATGCGGTCGCCGAGGCGCTCGATGATCTCGCCGCCTTCGATCAGCGGCGTGATGTCAATGCCGTCCAGCGCTCCGCAGTCGTGCTCGGTGATCACCGCATCCTGCGCGACGTCGACCAGACGGCGCGTCAGGTAGCCCGAGTTGGCCGTCTTCAAGGCCGTGTCGGCCAGACCCTTTCGGGCACCGTGCGTGGAGATGAAGTACTGCAGCACGGTCAGGCCTTCACGGAAGTTGGCCGTGATGGGCGTCTCGATGATCTCGCCGGACGGCTTGGCCATCAGGCCTCGCATGCCCGCCAGCTGACGGATCTGCTGCGCGCTGCCGCGGGCTCCCGAGTCGGCCATCATGTAGACGGGGTTGAAGCTGACGACCTCGCGGCTGCCGCCGCCGTTGCCACCGCCCTCGATGGAGATGGTTTCGGTGGCCATCACCCGCATCATCTCGTCGGCGATGCGGTCGGTGACGTTGGCCCAGATGTCGACGACCTTGTTGTAGCGCTCGCCGTTGGTGATGAAGCCGGCCTCGTACTGCTTCTGGATCTCGCGCACGGCATCGCCGGCCTCGTCCAGCAGCCGGGTCTTACCCTGCGGGATCTTCAGATCCTTGATGCCGATGGAGACGCCGGCCTTGGTGGCCATCGAATAGCCGAGGTCCTTGAGACGATCGGCCAGGATCACGCAGTGCTTGTTGCCGCAGTTGCGGTAGGTGATGTCGACGAGGTCACCGAGCACGCGCTTGTTGAGCGTCAGGTTGACGTGCTTGAAGTCGACTTCCTTCGGCACGATCTCGTAGACCAGAACGCGGCCGACGGTGGTGTCGACGAGCTTGCCGTTGTGGCGGACCTTGACCGCCGCATGAAGATGCACGGCTCCCTGGTCGTACGCCACGCGCACCTCGTCGAAATTCGCGAAGATCTTGCCTTCGCCGAGCGCGCCCGGCCGCTGGCGCGTCATGTAGTAGAGGCCGAGCACGATGTCCTGCGTCGGCACGATGATGGGCTTGCCGTGCGCCGGGCTCAGGATGTTGTTGGTCGACATCATGAGCACGCGCGCCTCGACCTGCGCCTCAACCGACAGCGGCACGTGCACCGCCATCTGGTCGCCGTCGAAGTCGGCGTTGAAGGCCGCGCACACCAGCGGATGGAGCTGGATCGCCTTGCCCTCGATCAGCACCGGCTCGAAGGCCTGGATGCCGAGGCGGTGCAGCGTGGGCGCGCGGTTGAGCATCACCGGATGCTCGCGGATGACCTCGTCCAGGATGTCCCAGACCTCGGGACGCTCCTTCTCGACCATCTTCTTGGCCGACTTGATGGTCGTGACCAGGCCGCGCTCCTCGAGCTTGCCGTAGATGAACGGCTTGAACAGCTCCAGAGCCATCTTCTTGGGAAGGCCGCACTGGTGCAGGCGAAGCTCGGGGCCCACCACGATCACCGAGCGGCCCGAGTAGTCGACGCGCTTGCCGAGCAGGTTCTGACGGAAGCGGCCCGTCTTGCCCTTGAGCATGTCGGACAGGGACTTGAGCGGCCGCTTGTTCGCGCCCGTGATCGGACGGCCGCGCCGGCCGTTGTCGAACAGCGCGTCGACCGCCTCCTGCAGCATGCGCTTCTCGTTGCGCACGATGATGTCGGGCGCATTGAGCTCGATCAGCCGCTTGAGGCGGTTGTTGCGGTTGATGACGCGGCGATACAGGTCGTTCAGGTCCGAGGTCGCGAAGCGTCCGCCGTCCAGCGGAACCAGCGGCCGCAGGTCGGGCGGAATGACCGGGATCACCTCGAGCACCATCCAGCCCGGCTGGCTGCGGGAGTGCTGGAAGGCCTGCACGACCTTGAGGCGCTTGACCAGCTTCTTGCGCTTGGCCTCGCTGCTGGTCTCCGAAAGCTGCTGGCGCAGGTCCTCGGCCAGGTCCTCGATGTCGATGGAGGTCAGGACCTTGCGGATCGCCTCCCCGCCCATGCCCGCGATGAAGCTGCCCGGGCCGTGCTCGACGACCTTCTGGCGGTACTCCATCTCCGACAGGAGCTGGTTCTGCTCGAGATCGGTGTCCAGCGGATCCACCACGATGTAGCTCTCGTAGTAGAGCACCTTCTCGAGCTGCTTGAGCGTCAGGTCGACCAGCGTGCCGATGCGGCTGGGCAGGCTCTTGGTGAACCAGATGTGCGCGATCGGCGTGGCCAGCTCGATGTGGCCCATGCGCTCGCGGCGCACCTTGGACTGGATGACCTCCACGCCGCACTTCTCGCAGACCACGCCACGGTGCCGCATGCGCTTGTACTTGCCGCAGTTGCACTCGTAGTCCTTGGTCGGACCGAAGATCTTGGCGCAGAAAAGACCGTCGCGCTCGGGCTTGAACGTCCTGTAGTTGATCGTCTCGGGCTTCTTCACCTCGCCGTGGGACCAGGAGCGGATCACGTCCGGCGACGCGATGCCGATGCGGATGGCGGTGAAGCTGCGCGGGTCCTTGGGTTTGTCGAAAAGCTGAGTGAGCAGATTCTCCATCAAGCGGCCTCCTCCTGGCCTTCGACGAGCTGCACGTCGAGGGCCAGGGACTGGAGCTCTTTCACCATGACGTTGAACGACTCGGGCAGCCCCGGCTCGAGCGTGTTCTCGTTCTTGACGATCGCCTCGTACATTCGGGTGCGGCCGGCAACGTCGTCCGACTTCACCGTGAGCATTTCCTGGAGGGTGTACGCGGCACCGTAGGCTTCGAGCGCCCACACTTCCATTTCGCCGAGACGCTGGCCGCCGAACTGGGCCTTGCCGCCCAGAGGCTGCTGCGTCACCAGCGAGTATGGACCGGTGGAGCGCGCGTGGATCTTGTCGTCCACCAGGTGGTGGAGCTTGAGCATGTACATGACGCCGACCGTGACAGGCATGTCGAAGCGGTCTCCGGTCTTGCCGTCGCGCAGGTAGGCCTGTCCCGACTCGGGCAGATTGGCCAGCTCGATCAGGCCGAAGATCTCCTCTTCACTGGCGCCGTCGAACACCGGCGTCGAGATGTGGATGCCGCGCCGTGCCTTCTCGGCCAGGACGCGCAGGTCGTGCTCGTCCAGGCCGTCGACGAACGACGAGACGCCGGCGCCTTCGTACGAGCGCCGCATGCGCTCGCGAAGCGCATCGAAGTCGTTCTTCTGCGCCAGGTCCCACATGATCGCGCCCAGGCGCTTGGCTGCCCAGCCAAGGTGCGTCTCCAGGATCTGGCCCACGTTCATTCGCGACGGCACGCCGAGCGGGTTCAGGCAGATCTCGACGGGCGTTCCGTCCTCGAGGAACGGCATGTCCTCTTCGGGAACGATCTTGGAGACCACGCCCTTGTTGCCGTGGCGGCCGGCCATCTTGTCGCCCACCTGCAGGCGGCGCTTGATGGCCACGAAGACCTTCACCATCTTGATCACGCCCGGCGCCAGCTCGTCGCCTGCGCTCAGGCGCTCGATCTTGGCGTCAAACTGCGCGTTGATGGCGTGACTCTTGGAGTTCATGGCATCGACGATGCGCGCCAGCTCCTCCTCGGCCTTCTCGTCACCGACCTTGATCTCGGCCCAGTAGGCCGACGGAATCTTGACCAGCGTCTCGCGATCGACGACCGCGTCCTTGGCCAGCAGTACATTGCGCGTGTCGTCGGTCAGGCGCGTCTGCGTCGGACGGTCGCCGAGCAGCTCCAGGATCGAGCTGATGGCGTTGGTGCGGATGATGCGAAGCTCGTCGCCGCGGTCCTTCTCGAGCTTGCGGCGCTGCTCCTCGTCGATGCGCGTGGCCCGCTCGTCCTTGGCCACGCCCTTGCGCGAGAAGACGCGCGCGTCGATGACGGTGCCTTCGGTGCCCGGAGGCATGCGCAGAGACGTGTCGCGCACCTCCCCGGCCTTCTCGCCGAAGATCGCGCGCAGCAGCTTCTCTTCCGGAGACAGCTGCGTCTCGCCCTTGGGCGTGATCTTGCCGACCAGGATGTCTCCGGGCCCGACTTCGGCGCCGATGCGGATGATGCCCGCCTCGTCGAGGTCCTTCAGCGCCTCCTCGCCGACGTTCGGGATGTCGCGGGTGATTTCCTCGGGCCCGAGCTTGGTGTCGCGGGCGACGCACTCGAACTCCTCGATGTGCACCGAGGTGAAGTAGTCTTCCTTGACGAGGCGCTCGGAGACCAGGATGGAGTCTTCGAAGTTGTAGCCGTTCCACGGCATGAACGCGACGACCACGTTGCGGCCGAGCGCCAGGTCTCCGCACTCGGTCGACGGCCCGTCGGCGATCACGTCGCCGGCATCCACGCGCTCGCCCACCAGCACGATCGGCTTCTGATTGATGCAGGTGTTCTGGTTGGAGCGCTGGTACTTGGTCAGGTTGTAGATGTCGACGCCCGGGTCGTGCGGGCCGGCGGCGCGGTCGGCCTTGACCACGATGCGCTCCGAATCGACGCTTTCGATGGCGCCAGGGCGCCGGGCAACGCAGGTCACACCCGAATCGCGCGCGACGATGCTCTCCATGCCGGTGCCCACCAGCGGCGCGTCCGTGCGCAGCAGCGGCACGGCCTGCCTCTGCATGTTCGAGCCCATCAGCGCTCGGTTGGCGTCGTCGTGCTCGAGGAACGGGATGAGCGCGGCGGCCACCGACACCAGCTGGTTCGGCGACACGTCCATCATCGTGATCTGATCGGGCGGCACCATGGTCGAATCCATGGTCTGCTCGCCCTGCGGCGAGATGCCTTTCTTTCGCGCGGCCACCAGATCGTTGGTGTAGCTGTTGCTGTCGTCGATCGGCGCGTTCGCCTGCGCGATGACCTCGGCCTCCTCGGCCAGTGCCGTCAGGTAGTCGACGTTGTCGGTCACGGTTCCGCTGACGACCTTGCGGTAGGGCGTCTCGACGAATCCGAACTCGTTGATGCGCGCGAACGTGGACAGACTGCTGATCAGGCCGATGTTCGGGCCTTCCGGCGTCTCGATCGGGCAGACGCGGCCGTAGTGCGTCGGATGCACGTCGCGCACGTCGAAGCCGGCGCGCTCGCGCGTCAGACCGCCCGGTCCGAGAGCGGAGAGGCGCCGCTTGTGCGTGACCTCCGAGAGCGGATTGGTCTGGTCCATGAACTGCGAGAGCTGGCTGCTTCCGAAGAACTCCTTGATGACCGCGCTGACCGGCTTGTAGTTGATCAGCTCCTGCGGCATCAGCGTCTCCAGATCCTGCAGGCTCATGCGCTCGCGGATCGCACGCTCCATTCTCAGCAGGCCGATGCGGTACTGGTTCTCCACCAGCTCGCCGACGGTGCGCACGCGACGGTTGCCGAGGTGGTCGATGTCGTCGATCGACCCGATGCCGTTCTTCAGAAGGATCAGGTAGTTGACCACGCGCAGGATGTCCTCGCGGCGCAGCGTTCCCTGTTCCAGCGGAACGTCGATCCCGAGCTTGTGGTTGAGCTTGAGGCGGCCGACCGGCGACAGGTCGTACTTGTCGGCGTTGAAGAACAGGTCGTTGAAGAACGCGGTGGCCGTGTCCAGGGTGGGAGGATCACCCGGACGCAGACGCCGGTAGATGTCGACGATGGCGTCCTCGCTGCGCTCGATCTTGTCGAGCAGCAGCGTGTTACGCAGCGACGGCCCGCGGTTGAGCTCATCGATGTAGATGAGGTGGAACTCGTTGATGCCGCGATCGCGCATGATGTCGAACTGCTCGGCCTTGATGGTGCCGTTCACCTCGACGATCACTTCGCCCGTGCCGGGGTCGACGATGTCGTGGGCGGGAATGCCGCCGATGATCTCGTCGAAGGAGATCGGAATCTCGTCGATGCCCGCCTCCGCCATGTCGCGCAGCGCCTTGCGCGTGAACTTGCGGCCCTCGCGCACCAGGATCTCGTCGGAGTGCGGATGACGGATGTCGCGTCCCGCCTTCTGGCCCTCGAGCGTCTCGCGCTTGAACTTCTTGAACGCCTTGCGGCCGTCGATGCGGATGTGGTCGACCGGATAGAAGTAGTTGAGCAGCTCCTCGGTCGTCATCCCGAGAGCGCGCAGCAGCACCGTGGCAGGGAACTTCCTGCGGCGGTCGATGCGCACGTACAGGATGTCCTTGGCGTCGAACTCGAAGTCGAGCCAGGAGCCGCGGTACGGGATGATGCGCGCGTTGAACAGCAGGCGCCCGCCGGCGCTGGTGCGGCCCTTGTCGTGGTCGAAGAAGACGCCGGGGGAGCGGTGGAGCTGCGAGACGATGACGCGCTCCGTGCCGTTGACCATGAACGTGCCGTTCTCGGTCATCAGCGGAAGCTCGCCGAAGTACACCTCCTGCTCCTTGATGTCCTTGAGCGTCTTGGCGCTGGTGTCGGGGTCGACGTCCCACGTCACCAGCTGCACCGTGACCTTGAGCGGCGCCGAGTAGGTCATCCCCCGCTGATGGCACTCGGCCACGTCGTACTTCGGATCGCCGATGGCGTAGCTGACAAAGTCCAGCTGAGCGGTGCCGGTGAAGTCCTTGATCGGGAACACCGACTTGAACACGCCCTGGAGCCCGGTGTTCGAGCGCTGCTCTGGATGTGCCTCCGCCTGCAGGAAGGCCTCGTAGGAGCGCCGCTGGATGTCGATCAGATTGGGGACGTCCAGGACCCTGCGAAGCTTTCCGAAATTCCGCCTGAGCCGGAAATTGTGCGTCACACGCGCCATTCTTACCTCTCGCGAACCATCGAAGGTCCGCCTTGCCGTTCACGCCGGAGCAATCACTCCGGCAATACGATCGCTTCGCTCAACCGTTCGCACACCCGCGAAACGCCAATAGCGCGGGCACGGGTGTGTCTGCGGCAGACCCTCCGGTTCCTCCGGCGGCGTCGGCCGCGGACATACCCGTGCCCGCGCTCCTCGACGTAACGCGCAACAAGCGCGGCTACTTGATCTCGACGGTCGCGCCCTCGGCCTCGAGCTTGGCCTTGATCGCGTCTGCGTCCGCCTTCGGCACGCCTTCCTTGACCGCCTTGGGCGCGCCCTCGACCAGGTCCTTGGCTTCCTTCAGGCCCAGGCTGGTGATCTCGCGGACCACCTTGATCACCTGGATCTTCTTCTCGCCGGCCGCCGTCAGGATGACGTCGAACTCTTCCTTGGCCGCCTCGGGAGCAGCCGCAGCCGCTCCGCCGGCGCCCGCAGCCGCCGCGACCGCAACCGGAGCCGCGGCGCTGACGCCCCACTTCTCCTCGAGCTCCTTGACGAGCTCGGCGATCTCCAGAACGGTGGCCGCCGAGAGCTTCTCGACGATGCTGGACCTGTCTTCAGTGCTGAGAGCCATTTCTTGGGTTCCTCCTGCTAATCACGACCTTCGTCGTCGTTGCCGAAAACAAAAACTAGTGCGCAGCCGCGTATGGACGCGCCCGGCCGCGACGCCGGGCGACCCGGTCGCTCAGGCCGCGCCTCCTCCCTCTTCCAACTGTCTGCGTCGGGCATCCAGCACATTGGCGAGCTGCTGGGCCGGAGCCGACAGCACGCGCACCAGCTGGGTGGCCGGAGTCATCATCATCGCCAGAAGCTGAGCGCGCAGCTGATCGCGGCTCGGCATCTTGGCGAGCTGCGCGATCTGCTTGCGATCCAGCAGGACGCCATCCATCACGGCGCCCTTGAGCTCGAGGACCTCGCTCTTGTCCGCGTAGGTGTCGATGGCCTTGGCGAACGCCGCCGGATCGCCGTAGCCGAACGCGAACACGGTGGGCCCGGACAGCAACGGCTCGATGACCTTGTTCGGCGTGTCCATGACCGCACGCCAGGTCAGCGTGTTCTTCGCGACCAGAAGCTCGCCCTCGACCTTGCGCAGCTCGTGCCGAAGCTCGGTCATCTGCGCCACCGTCATCTTGCGGTACTGCGAAAGCACCACGATCGGCGCCTTCGTGAACTTGCCCGCCAGATCCTCGATGACGACCGCCTTCTCTGACTGATTCATGACCCCTTCCTCTTCTTTGCTCTCGACGATCAGCCGGCGGTCTTGAACTCGTTGGTGTCCAGCGCGATGCCCGGTCCCATCGTCGAGGAGACGGCGGCGCTGCGAACGTACTGGCCCTTGGCGCTGGCCGGCTTGGCACGGATGACGTTGGCGATGACCGCGCGAGCATTCTCGAGCAGCCTCTCGGCCCCGAAGGAGACCTTGCCGACGCCGACCTGCACGATGCCCGCCTTTTCGACGCGGAACTCGACCTGACCGGCCTTGAGCTCGCGCACCACGCGCCCGACGTCCATGGTCACCGTGCCGACCTTGGGATTCGGCATCAGGCCGCGCGGGCCGAGAATCTTTCCGATGCGGCCGACGGCACCCATCATGTCGGGCGTGGCCACGGCGCGGTCGAAGTCGGTCCAGCCTTCGTCGCGGATCTTGTTGACCAGGTCATCGGCTCCCACGAAGTCGGCGCCCGCCTCCTCGGCTTCCTTGGCCTTCTCGCCCTTGGCGAATACGGCCACACGCACGGTCTTGCCGGTGCCGTGCGGCAGGGAGACCGTGCCGCGCACGTTCTGGTCGGCGTGGCGCGGGTCCACGCCCAGTCGCATGGCCAGCTCGACGGTCTCGTCGAACTTGGCGCCCGAGCCGGCCGCCACCAGCCTGAAGGCCTCCTCGATCGTGTACAGCTTGTCGGCCGTGACGGCCTCGGCCGCTTTCCTGTAGCGCTTTCCTCGCTTCATCTGCGTGATCCTCTCGCCGGCGCCGCCGGCCTCAGCCCTCGACCGTGATGCCCATGCTGCGGGCGGTGCCTTCGATGATCTTGACCGCGGCGTCCACGTCGTTGGCATTGAGATCGGCCAGCTTCTGCTCGGCAATCTGCCGCACCTGGCTCTTGGTGACCCTGCCGACCTTGTTCTTGTTGGGCTCGGCCGACCCCTTCTGCAGCCCCGCCGCCTTCATCAGCAGCATCGATGCAGGAGGAGTCTTGGTGACGAACGTGAACGAGCGGTCGGAGTACACGGTGATGATCACCGGCACGATGACGTCGCCCATGGCCTGCGTGGCGGCATTGAACGCCTTGCAGAATTCCATGATGTTCACGCCGCGCTGACCGAGCGCCGGGCCCACGGGCGGGCTCGGGTTGGCCTTGCCGGACGGAATCTGAAGCTTGACCTGATCGACGACCTTCTTCGCCATTTCCCTTGCCGCCTACATCTTCTCGACTTGGACGAGCTCCATCTCCACGGACGTGCTGCGTCCGAAGATGGAGATCGCGACTTTGAGTGTCCCTTTCTCGGGACGGATTTCCTCGACGACGCCGCTGAAGTCCGCGAACGGTCCGTCGATGACCTTGACCTGCTCTCCGACCTCGAAAGAAACCTTGGCCTTGGGCCGCGCCGCTCCTTCCTGCAGCTGCGCCCGCATCTTCCCGACCTCTTCCTCGGGAACCGGCGGGGGATTGGTCGCGCCGCCGACGAACCCCGTGACCTTGGGCGTGCTCGTGACCACGTGCCAGGTCTCGTTGTTCAGCTCCATCTGCACGAGCACGTAGCCAGGAAAGAGGTTGCGCGTGGCCGTGCGCTTCTTGCCCTTGACCAGCTCGACGACCTGTTCGGACGGCACCAGGATGTCGCCGAACTTGTCCTCCTGCCCGAAGGCGTGGATGCGCTCCTCGAGCTGACGCTTCACGCTCTGCTCGTAGCCGGAGTACGTGTGCACCACGTACCACTGCTTCTCCTGCTTCTCGGCAACTGCTTCCGGCATGGCCATCCTCAGAACACGAGCCGCATGGCGAGCGAGATCAGATAGTCGATCATGCCGAGATAAAGCGACACGAAGGCCACGACGACGAGCACGACCCAGGTGAACGCCATCGTCTCCTTGCGCGACGGCCAGTAGACGCGCTTCAGCTCCGCGATCGCCTCGTTGACGAAGTCGCGAGCCTGCTGGAACTTGCCGGGGCCCGAGGCCGCCGGAACGCCGCCCTTGCTGGTCGTGGCCGCCTTGTTCGTGCCCGCGGCGTCGCCGCCCTTGGCCACGCGCGAGCCCGTAGCCTCGCCGCTCACTGCACTGTCTGCGCCGCGCGATTTCATGTGCATTCGACCCTCGGAGAGAGATGGCGGGTCAGCCAGGATTCGAACCTGGAACCCTCGGATTTGGAGTCCGATGCTCTACCAATTAGAGCTACTGACCCTCGGTCCCGCATCGCCTCGTCAGACCTTGCCCTCCTTGTGGAGCGTGTGCACCCGGCAAGCGGGGCAGAACTTCTTGCGCGCGAGCTTCTCGGTCGAAAGCTTCTTGTTGCGGCTGGCCCGGTAGTTCTTGCGCTTACAGGTCTCACAGGCCAGGACGATTTGGTCTCGCATGATCGTCTCTCTCTCGTTGCTATCGCGGCGCCCTACTCGGTGATCTTCACGACCACGCCGGCACCCACGGTGCGGCCGCCTTCGCGGATGGCGAAGCGCAGGCCCTCATCCATGGCGATGGGCGTGATCAGGTTGACCGCGATGTTGATGGTGTCACCCGGCATCACCATCTCGGTGCCCTCGGGCAGCGTGCATACGCCCGTGACGTCGGTGGTGCGGAAGTAGAACTGGGGCCGGTAGCCGTTGAAGAACGGCGTG
>DASPNR010000029.1 GCA_035626395.1 Candidatus Limnocylindrales bacterium
ACTGGAGTTCCCCCGCTTTCGCGGACAGTTTGTGACTATCGAACTGCGGCCATCGCTAGCGCCTTCCTCTCGTAGTTGACCGGCGACATGTAGTCCAGGCCTGAGTGCCGGCGGCGCGTATTGTACCAGCCCTCAATGAACTCGAATATCGCCATCTGGGCTTCGGCGTGATTGGCAAACTTCGTCTGCTGCAGCAGTTCCCACTCCAGCGTTGCAAAGAAGCTCTCGCACATCGCGTTGTCGTAGGCGTCGCCCACCGATCCCATCGACGGCCTGACGTTGGCGTGCTTGCAACGCAGACCGAACTCGATGGACGTGTACTGGGTGCCCTGGTCGCTGTGGTGGATCACGTCGTCGGGATTGCGGCGTTCCACAGCCATGGCCAATGCGGCCAGTACGAGCTCGGTCTTTAGATGCGAGGCCATCGACCAGCCCACGATCTTCCTACTCCAAACGTCCATCACCACCGCCAGAAACAGAAACGTCGTCCCCGTCGGGATGTAGGTTATGTCGGCGACCCAGAGCTTGTCGGGACCATCGGCAGTGAATTTGCGATCGACCAGATCCGGCGCCGGCCGCGAGCGCCGGCAGCGCTCGGTGGTTCGAACCCACTTGCGACGGCTGATTCCTACGAGCTTTGCTCGCTTCATCAGGCGCTCGACGCGTTTGCGGCCGATGCGGATTCCGTCATCACGGAACTCACGGTGGATTCGCGGTGAGCCGTAGCTGGTTCGCGACATCTTGTGGATCCTGTGGATCTCTCTGATCAGCTCGCGATCGCGCTGCTCACGGCGCGAGGGCGCGCGAGTCAGCCAGGCGTAGTAACCACTCGTCGAGATCTTTAGTACTTTGCACAGCGTTGCCACGCTGTGTTCGGCCTGATTCGCCTTCACGAGTTCGAACGCCGCTTGGGCGTCCCCTCGGATTCCTTGGCGAACCAGGCCGTTGCTTTTCCCAGGATCTCGACCTCCTCGCGAAGCCGGCGATTCTCGCGGCGAAGTACTCGAAGTTCCTCGCGCTCGTCGGTTGTCAGTCCGTCCTTCCTTTTGCCGCCGTCACGGTCGGCCTGCTTGACCCAGTTTCGGATCGTTGCAGCAGAGGGTTCGAACTCTTCAGCAAGTTGCTCAGGGGATCGGCCGTTGCGTGCCAGCTCGACTAAGCGGTCACGCAGCTCGGCTGCATATTGCGGGTGGGGTCTGGGCATCGTGAACTCCTGTTACCATAGCGGTTAGGTGTCCACGAAACCGGGGGAACTCCAG